>JBMTSM010000117.1:0-6135 GCA_049448275.1 Burkholderiaceae bacterium | reverse complement strand
TGTCGATGAAAATCGACTCGCGATTGATACCCTGAACCACCACATGGTGAGTCACCTCGGGAACTGTCAATCGCGCCAGTCTGGCCATAACCCCGATACCTATAAGTCGTCGATCGCAAACAAGCGCATCCCAGTGAGGCGCGCATGCTCTTTGATGGCAAACCGATCGGTCATTCCCGCGATGTAATCGGCGATCGCTCGGTTCAAACTGCTGGTCGTTGGTGCACTGGTCGTCATCTCATGGGGCGCCCCGCGGTAGGCTGTGAACAACTCCATCACCACTTGACGCGCCAATGCGGATTTTTCACTGACCTGTGTATGCCGATACAAATTGGCAAACAAAAATTGTTTGAGCGTCGTCGATGCGGCACGCATGTCGGGTGAAAAACCGACGAGATCACGACCGTATGCGCGCACCTCGTCAGCGGTGTGCACACCAGCCGTTTTCAACTGTGCGCGCGTGTGATCCATCACATCATAGACCTGCGCCGTCAGCATGCGTCTGATGGTCTCCGCCAACAGCCGCCGCCCCCGAAGGGTTGGATGAGCCTCACATGCGGCCCGCGCATGCACAGCAATCAAGGGGACCACTTGCAACTGCTCAAAGTCAATAAGGCCTGAACGCACACCGTCATCAACGTCATGCGCGTTGTAAGCGATTTCATCGGCCAAGTTACACAGCTGCGCTTCGAGCGAGGGCGCTGTTTTGTTGATGAAGCGCGCACCAACGTCGTTGGGACGTACCATCTCAAGTCGCTGGGCATTGCGCAAAGAGCAGTGCTTCAACACGCCCTCGCGCGTCTCAAAAGTGAGATTTAAACCATCGAAATCGGGGTAACACCGCTCGAGGGTGTCTACCACGCGAAGGCTCTGCAGGTTGTGCTCAAATCCCGTCGCTTCCGGGTCACTGTGGTCATCGCTGAATTGACGCATGACCTCGTTCAAGGCATCTTGACCTGCATGCCCAAAGGGGGTGTGTCCTAAATCGTGCGCGAGCGCAATCGCCTCAACCAAGTCCTCGTGCAAGCCTAAACTTCGCGCCAGGCTACGCCCCAACTGGGCGACCTCCAACGAATGGGTCAGGCGAGTTCTAAACAGGTCGCCCTCATGGTTCAAAAAAACCTGCGTCTTGTAGACCAAGCGACGAAACGCGGTGGCATGAATAACCCGATCGCGGTCACGCTGAAAGTCGTTGCGCGTGGGGGCTGCGTCTTGTCGGTGAAACCGCCCTCGGCTGTATTCAGGTCGACTGGCATACGAGGCCAAGGCCTCGCCCACGCCCAGCCCGCTGTCAACTGGCACAACAGGCCTCAATGACTTCGCACACCAGCGCATCGTCCGCAACACCCACCTGCGCCGAGCCGTTGTCATTAATCAAGACAAACCGGATCGCGCCTGCCTGCGCTTTTTTATCAACCCGCATGTGTGACAAATAGAGTTCAGCGCTCGATAACCCCGAATCATCGCTGAGTATCGGCCCCTTGGTTGGCAAGCCTGCGCGTTCGATGATGGCCGTAAGACGCTCAACGAAAGGCAAATCCACCAGACCTAAGCGATGCGACAAATGCGCCGCCATGACCATGCCACAACCGACGGCTTCACCATGTAACCAAGTGCCAAATCCCAATCCCGCTTCTATGGCATGCCCGAAGGTATGACCAAAATTGAGGATCGCCCGGATTCCGGATTCGCGCTCATCCTGTGAAACCACCCACGCTTTGATTTCACAACTGCGCTTCACCGCGTGTGCAAGCAAAGCAGTGTCTCCCGCGCGCAGGGCTGCCATGTGCTCGTCCAACCAAGCCAAAAACGACAAGTCAGCGATAGGCCCGTACTTGATGACCTCGGCAAGACCGGCACTGACCTCGCGCGGCGGCAGCGTCGACAAAACAGCGAGGTCACAAATCACGCGCTCGGGTTGATAAAACGCGCCGATCATGTTTTTACCAGCAGGGTGGTTAACCGCCGTTTTGCCACCTACGGACGAATCCACTTGCGATAAAAGCGTGGTCGGCACCTGGATGAAGGGCACACCGCGCATGTAGCAAGCCGCGGCAAAGCCGGTCATGTCCCCAATCACACCGCCACCCAATGCAAACAGCACGGTCTTGCGGTCGGCCTCGTTACCCAGCAACAAGTCAAAAATGAGCTGCAAGTGCTGCCAGTCTTTGTAGGCCTCTCCATCGGGCAAGGACAACACGTGGACATGCGTGTAAGTCGCAGAAATAGCTTGTTTCAGTGCATCAGCGTACAACGGGCCAACGGTGGTGTTGGTCACGATAAGGGCCGTTTGCGCCTTGGGGAGCTGCTGCCAAGACGCTGAATCGTGGATGGCGCCAGTCCCAATGCGGATGCCGTAACTTCGGTCGCCCAGCGCAATCTGGACCGTATGCACTGCGGCGTCTCGGCCGGTCGTGTCAACTGAAAAAGGCGTCAGAGAGTTCGCAGACATGTTATCAATGGGGGTTGGGGTTGGCTTCAGTGGCGGCCAGGTCGCGCATTTCGTATTGCATGGCGATCGTATTAACCAGCATGTTGACACTGGGACGACCGGTATCGACGGTGAAATGGGCGGCCTCGTGGTAGCAGGGGTCACGTTGCTCAAACAGCGTTTGCAGGCGCTGCGCAGCGTTACCGCCTTGGAGCAAGGGGCGCGTCTTGTCGTGCCGCAATCGCTTGGCCAATTCGGCAGGATGGGAGCGCAAATACACCACCCACGCATGCCCGCGCAAACACGCACGGTTCTCGGGGCGCAACACGGCGCCGCCGCCCGTTGCCAGCACCACACCGCTGCCGACAGCTGCATTTTGGGTCCCTTGGGTGCATAAGCGCGCGATCACTGCAGCCTCGGCATCCCGGAAACTGTCTTCGCCATGAATTTCAAAATATTGCTTCACGCTGCAGCCCAACTCCCGTTCGAGCTCGTGGTCGGTGTCAATGAAGCGCAGGCCAAGACGCCGCGCCAAATGACGCCCAACGGTCGTTTTACCCGACCCCGGCATACCGACAATTGCGATGACTGACATGGTGGCTGAAACTAGCTAAATTGATACTGACCCTTAATTCTCTCCATCCGCCTGCAAGATGTAAGGCGTTAGGAAAATCAACATCTCTGACTTATCAGCGCGTTGACTTCGGGATCTGAACAACACCCCTAAACCAGGCAAATCACCCAGGAAAGGCACTTTGGTGTCGTCGCCCCTATCGTAACGCTCAAATATGCCGCCAATGACGACCGTGCCCGCGTTTTCCACCAAAACCTGTGTTTCGACGTGCTTGGTATTGATGGCCACGCCTTGCGCCGTCGTTTCGCCACGACTGTCTTTGTTGATGCTCACGCTCAGCATGACCTGTCCGTTCGGCGTGATCCGTGGCGTGACCTCCAACTTCAAACTGGCTTTTCGAAACTGAACGGCCCCCAATCCGTTAGCGTTCTGGGTCTGATACGGGTACTCCGTACCCTGCTCGATCAGAGCTTTCACCAAATTCGCAGTCACGATACTCGGCCGCGCGATGATCTTGCCGCGACCGCTGGTCTCAAGCGCCGACAGTTCGACGTTAATAAACCGCGCCACACCGGGACGATACAACGCGAGCGCCAAAGTCGCCGCACTGCGACCGCCAAGGCCACCTGCGGGTAAGTCCACAGCGGCGGGATTGACCAAGTCACGCGACAAACCAGCCCCCAAGCGCACGCCCAAGGTTTGACTGAAACCGTCATCTGCCTCCACGATGCGCGCTTGAATCAAAACCTGCTGAACCGGACGATCCAGTGCGACCACCAATCGAGATACTGCAGCCATCTGGATCGGTATTTCACTCACAAACAGCTGGTTGGTCCGTGCGTCGGCAAGGACCACCCCTCTCGGCGATAAGAGCCTGCGCAAATTACCGATCTCGCTTGGCTCCCCTTTGCCGACGGCGCTGGCGCTCGGCTTGGCACGCTTAACCGGCTTTTTCAAAGTCGATACATTGGAGCGATCAAGCGCAAGGGTCGTTTCAAGTGGGCGCAGCGCCGTGCGATTCAAAAAGGCGGCTACATCAACCGCACGCGCATGATTCATCTCGAATGTACGAGTCACCAAGGCTTGTCGTGTCGTCATGGCAACGGCTTTTGCTGATGCGGTCACCCAAACGATGCCGTCAGCCTCTCTGACCACCAGATCCCCCAGTGACAGCAGCGCGTTGAATGCGCTACGCCAAGACACCTGCCTCAAGTTCAACGATACCGCGACAGCCGGCACCGCCATGGTGATTACGTTTTGCTCAGCCATGACCGCCAGCAATTGCAACGCTTCACCAACCGGTAATTGGTCAAACTGCACGTCGATCAATTGCTGTCGGTTGTCACGGTCAGGGCCCACCAGCGACGGTACCCACTCATCAAGCCGTGGCGGGTCGGTTGCCTCGTTAAACGGAAGGGGCTCGCTGGCGGCGCTTGCAATCGATTCCAGCGGGTTCGCAGCCAGTGAGGCCGCGAGCGCCCGTTCCGCTGCAGCGCGCTCTGCCGCATGATCAATGAAAGCGTCGGGTGACACATGGCCAAAATCCGGATCGGTGGGCTGCGCTGGCGGCACTGCGACGCAGCCTACTGTTACACCAAACAGGACCGCGAGGATGAAGTGACTGCCTTTTAACGCCATGGCAAGACCATCCCATTCGCCAACTGCACGTGCTGGTGTCTGATGACGCTGACCTTCGCGCCCGTGCCACCGATCAGCTCTCCTGCTCGCACACGCAGAAGCGCCTCAGGTGCCTGAATCACCGCGTAGGCACCTGATGGGCCTGACACAGTCGCCAGCACCCGGAGACCCTCAACTATGAGCGGCGCAACCGCAGGTAAGCTTGCCTCACCGGCAGTTTGGACGGACCGCGGGCCATCTGTATGCGCAACGACCAACCCCAATGGCCGCATAAATTCCGCTGCACGCTGTGGTGTCCATGCCACCCAGGCATCAGCCATGTGCAGTTCAGCGTTCAGGACAGGGGCTTGATGTGATCGTGGCGCATCAGTTGTCAGCACGTACGACGAAACCACGCCGACGCTCGCCAGACGCAGGATGAGCCCGCGAACCACACCAGGTGCGCCTGAAAACTGAAGCACCGTATCCGTGGTGGTATGGCGGGTCGCCCAGTGGCTCAGCTGCGCCGCGACGGGCGCAATCACCGCCAGACCATCCCAACTGCGATGTGGCTCCCCCACGGGCGGCGACTCGAACGCGTTCGTTTGCCGCACGCGGATTCGGTCGAGCGAAACCGCGTCGGGTGCCGTCGCCCAACCCGCGAGTACAACGACAAGGGAGAGAGCGAATAGGCACCACACTTGCCACGACCGTGGCCAATACAAGGCCTCACTGAGGGAGGCTGCAGCGAGGGCATGCGGCCACGCAGGCCATTTAAGACCCATTCGCAGTTCCTGCTGACACCTGGGGTTTCAAATAAATTTCAAAGCGAACCGATTGGATACCATCAGCGGGCTCCGCTGCCAGATGCACCACATGCGCCGAAGTATCACCGGTCAGTTGGCGACCCAAACGATTCAACAGCGTCGACACAGCGGCCAAGTGGGCGGCCACGCCGGACACCTTGATGCCCTCAACGGTGCTCTTGACCTGGTGGTAAGTGATGGTGTCAGCCGGCGCCTTCAGCACCGCCTCAATCGCCCGGGCGCGCCAAAGCGATTCCAGACGCTGGTCGGCACGTTCGCGCGCAGCAACGCGCTGCTTGTGTACCAACGCATCCCGCGCTTGGGCATCACGCACTTGGGCCGCTGTGCGTACCGCGGTCGCTGCCAATATGACATCCCTCGCTGCCGCCGCTTCAAACCGGGTCAAAATCAGCCCCCCGCTACCCAAGCCCAACGCAACGGCGTAAATAACGAGCGCGACCAGTGATTGCCGACGGTATGCTGCCCGCGCTGTAGCCCGGTACGGTAAAAAATTCATGCGTGGGTACGCGGCCTCCACTCCGTCTGACACTGCGGTTTCGCAGCTCGCGTGCCACCATCGGCCCGTGTGTTTTGAGACAGAGATGCCGGCATCCAAGATGCCCTCTAATGCGCCATCTGTCGCCGAAGCGGATGTGTCCTGTGGCAAGACGGCCAGCCCCACGACTGACCAACCGCCGCACATGACG
>JBMTSM010000116.1:0-6203 GCA_049448275.1 Burkholderiaceae bacterium | reverse complement strand
CGCGAAGGTGGCCGTACCGTCGGCGCTGGTGTGGTCGCTAAGATCCAAGCTTAATCGTTGTTTATTTTTAGCGTAGGGGCATAGCTCAATTGGCAGAGCGTCGGTCTCCAAAACCGAAGGTTGGGGGTTCGATTCCCTCTGCCCCTGCCACCGATTTGATGTAAACCGGTTGTCAAGACAACTGGACACTGCAGCAAAAAAGTGGTTTAAAAAGCCCGCCGAAGTCGTTAAGACCTCTGGTGGGCTTGCCTGTCTTGAGACAGGCGCCAAAAACTGGTACTGAGATCGTTTATTTATGGCTACATCTGACATCGAAACCGTAGGCAGTGCTGCCGACACCGCGAAGATTGTGGTGGCGGCTGGCTTGGCATTGGGCGGTTTTGTCGCCTTCTTCATGCTGGCGTCGCACGGCAGCTTGGTTCAGTGGGGTGGCTTGCTGGCAGGTCTGATTGCTGGTGCGGTGGTCTTTTTCACGGCGCACACCGGGCGTCACTTTTTGGGCTTTTTGCGCGATGCGAAGCGCGAAGTCGAAAAAGTGGTTTGGCCGACCCGCCGTGAGTCCATGCAGATGACGATGTACGTCTTTGCGTTCGTTTTCGTGATGGCGTTGTTCTTGTGGTTGACCGATAAAACCCTTGAGTGGTTGTTATACGACTTGGTATTGGGTTGGAGAAAGTAATGACTGAAGACACCGCAAACACAGCCGCTGCGCCACAATCACTCACGCCTGCCGATGGCATGCGTTGGTATGTGGTTCACGCCTATTCAGGCATGGAAAAGGCGGTTGAGCGCAACATCATCGAGCGCGTCAACAATGCCGGTATGCAAGCCAAGTTCGGTCGCACACTGGTGCCGACTGAAGAGGTTGTTGAGCTGAAGAACGGCCAACGCAAGACCACTGAGCGCAAGTTTTTCCCTGGTTATGTCCTTGTCGAAATGACCATGGATGATGAAACCTGGCACTTGGTAAAAAACACCAACAAGGTGACAGGCTTTGTCGGAGGTGCGAAAAACCGCCCCGCCCCCATTTCTGAAGCGGATGTGCAGAAGATCATGGGTCAGATGCAAGAGGGTACCGACAAGCCCCGGCACAAAGTGGAGTTTGTCACTGGTGAATACATTCGCGTCAAAGAAGGACCGTTTGCTGACTTCAACGGTACCGTTGAAGAGGTCAACTACGAGAAGAACAAGATGCGTGTTTCAGTGACCATTTTTGGTCGTTCAACGCCAGTCGAGCTGGAATTCAGCCAGGTCGAAAAAGGTTAAGTGATTTTGCCGTTGGCGCTTGAGGCGTCAACGGTTTTGGCGTTCCCGGTCCGCGCCAAATTAAAAAACAGGATCGTTATTGACGAGGAGATTGCGCTGGTCGCAGTCGTTTGTACTCGAAGGAGTGAAAAGTATGGCGAAGAAAATCGTCGGCTTTATTAAGCTGCAAGTGCCAGCTGGTAAGGCCAACCCAAGCCCCCCAATCGGTCCCGCATTGGGCCAGCGCGGCTTGAACATCATGGAATTCTGTAAGGCGTTCAATGCCCAGACCCAAGGTGTTGAGCCCGGACTGCCACTGCCCGTGGTCATCACGGCTTTTGCAGACAAGAGTTTCACATTCGTTATCAAAACGCCTCCAGCGGCCGTTCTGATCATGAAGGCACTCAAGTTGACCAAAGGCTCTTCTGTTCCAAACAAGACCAAAGTCGGCAAGATCACCCGTGCCCAGTTGGAAGAAATCGCCAACACCAAAATGAAAGACTTGAACGCTGCCAGCTTAGAAGCTGCCGTTCAAACCATCGCAGGTACCGCACGCTCAATGGGCGTTACTGTGGAGGGCGCATAACATGGCCAAGTTAACCAAAAAGCAAAAAGCCTTTGAAGGCAAAGTTGACAGCAACAAGCTGTACGCCGTCGTCGACGCGCTGGCGTTGGTGAAAGAGTGTGCAACGGCCAAGTTCGATGAATCCATCGACGTGGCGGTGCAGTTGGGCGTCGACGCCAAGAAGTCTGACCAAGTTGTTCGTGGCGCCGTCGTGTTGCCACACGGTACCGGCAAAACCACCCGCGTGGCGGTATTTGCGCAAGGCGCAAAAGCTGAAGAGGCGAAAGCCGCTGGCGCTGACATCGTTGGTATGGATGACCTTGCTGCCGACGTGAAAGCAGGCAAGATGGACTTCGACGTTGTCATCGCATCACCTGATGCGATGCGCGTGGTCGGTACATTGGGCCAAGTGTTGGGTCCCCGTGGTCTGATGCCTAACCCCAAAGTGGGTACCGTGACGCCTGACGTCGCTACCGCTGTGAAAAACGCCAAGGCCGGTCAAGTGCAGTTCCGCGTTGACAAAGCCGGTATCGTTCACTCAACTATTGGGCGTCGTTCATTCGAGTCCGATGCGCTGAAAAACAACCTCGCCGCGTTGGTCGATGCTTTGGTGAAAGCCAAGCCTGCCAGCAGCAAAGGTTTGTACCTGCGCAAAGTCGCAGTGTCTTCAACCATGGGTGTGGGCGTCCGCGTCGATACCCAGTCCATCGCAGCCTAATCGGGACGCGATAAAGAATTGAGTAGCACCTCGGTGCCGCTCATGTGGTGGGTCCCGGCATTGATTCAACCCTTTGCCGGGGGTCATCCAAGACCGTTGGTGTGGCGTTTAACTTGTTAGACGTTGCTTAATTGATTGCCAACGCAGATGGCGATCCCGCTGCAGATGGACGAGCCCTCCGGGGTTTCCTGAAACAGATGATCGCTGCAATAAGGCGCCTAAGTCGGTTTACCCGGCGAAGGCATTAAGAAGGAGTTGACCTTGAGTCTGAACCGCAGTGAGAAATTAGCCGTCATCGAAGATGTGACAGCACTCGCAGCTAAAGCTCAAACGCTTGTGATGGCGGAATACCGCGGCATTACGGTGGCAGCAATGACTGAATTGCGCGTGAAAGCCCGCGCAGCTGGTGTGACCGTTAGCGTGTTGAAAAACACGCTGGCACGCCGTGCTGTAGCAGGTAGCGCGTTTGAAGTTGCTGGCGACCAAATGACCGGTCCGCTGATCTATGGCTTCTCAGAAGACGCCGTGGCCGCCGCGAAGGTGATGGCCGAGTTTGCGAAAACCAACGACAAGTTGGTGATCCGCTCAGGTGTTTACGCTGGCAAGTCATTGGATGAGAACGGCGTTAAGCAGTTGGCAGCCATTCCCTCGAAAGAGGTTTTGTTGGCGCAATTGTTGGGCTTGATGCAATCCCCCGTCAGCCGTACCGCACGTGTACTGGCTGCCTTGGCAGAGAAAAAAGGCGAAACCGCCGCTGCTTAAGCCACCGCGCTTAGTACGACGTGTTGAAACCGTAACGTTTTAGGAAATTTAAAAATGGCATTCGATAAAGACGCATTTTTGACCGCTTTAGATAGCATGACGGTCATGGAACTCAACGATTTGGTGAAAGCCATCGAAGAGAAATTTGGTGTGAGCGCTGCAGCCATGGCTGCACCTGCTGCGGCTGGCGGTGGCGGTGCTGCTGCAGCTGAAGAGAAGAGTGATTTCGACGTCGTCTTGACTGACGCTGGCGCAAACAAAGTGTCTGTCATTAAGGCTGTTCGCGAAATCACGGGCTTAGGCTTGAAAGAAGCCAAAGACCTGGTTGACGGCGCACCCAAGGCTGTTAAAGAAGCCGCAAACAAAGACGAAGCTGAAGCCGCTAAGAAGAAGCTGGAAGAAGCTGGCGCTAAGGTCGAGCTCAAGTAATTTTGCGCAGCGCGTGGTTTGGTTCGCCAAGCCCCGCGCTTTGCAAATTGCACAGGCTGGTGTTCGCACCAGCCTTTTGCGCTTTTTCTTATTGCCGAGAATGCACCTAAAAACGAGTAGTAAAAGCTCATTTTTAAGTGTCTTCTAAAGTCCGACGTTAGAAGATGGCTTGGTACGGACCACGTGCAATGCGTGGTTGTCAGCCAAGGCTGGTAGTGGCCAGCCGCCGAGCCCGCTGGTGATGCACCGACGCATCGCCGGTGTCCATTGTTCTGTCGAAATGTTCCGGAGAACCCATGGCCTATTCATACACCGAACGCAAACGCATTCGAAAGAGTTTTGGCAGCCGCGAAAACGTGCTGGAAATTCCTTACTTGCTGCAAATGCAAAAAGACGCGTACACCGCGTTCTTGCAAGCAGATACCGCCCCTAAAAAACGTGCCAGCGAAGGCTTGCAGGCTGCATTCTTAGCCGCATTCCCTATCGTCTCGCACAACGGTTTTGTCGAGATGAAGTACCTCGAGTACAACTTGGCCAAGCCTGCGTTTGATGTCCGTGAGTGCCAAACCCGCGGTTTGACCTACGCATCGGCTGTGCGTGCCCGCGTTCAGTTGATTATTTACGACCGTGATTCCAGCACCGCCCAATCGAAAGTGGTCAAGGAAGTTAAAGAGCAAGAGGTCTACATGGGTGAAGTGCCCCTGATGACCGACAAAGGCTCCTTCATCATCAACGGTACCGAGCGCGTGATCGTGTCTCAGTTGCACCGTTCGCCCGGTGTGTTCTTTGAGCACGACAAGGGAAAAACCCACAGCTCAGGCAAGTTGCTGTTTTCTGCGCGCATCATTCCCTACCGTGGCTCATGGCTCGACTTCGAATTCGACCCCAAGGACTTCTTGTATTTCCGCGTCGACCGTCGCCGCAAGATGCCCGTCACGATCCTGTTGAAGGCCATTGGCCTGACGCCCGAATCTATCCTCGCCAACTTCTACGTGAACGACCACTTCCGTTTGATGGACAGTGGTGCACAAATGGAGTTCGTCGCAGAGCGTCTGCGCGGTGAAGTCGCGCGTTTTGACATCACCGATAAGTCAGGCAAAGTGGTGGTCGCTAAAGACAAGCGCATCACCGCGCGCCACACCCGTGACCTCGAGCAGTCAGCGACGACCCACATCAGCGTGCCCGAAGAGTTCTTGCTGGGTCGCGTGGTTGCCACCAATATCGTCGAGCCGGATACCGGCGAGATCATCGCCAAGGCCAACGACGAGTTGACCGAAGCACTGCTCAAGAAGCTGCGTGCCGCTGGCATTCAAGACCTCGCCTGCATCTACACCAACGAGTTGGATCAAGGCAGCTACATTTCACAAACCCTGCGTACCGACGACACGGCGGACGAGTTCCAAGCCCGCGTCGCCATCTACCGCATGATGCGCCCTGGCGAGCCCCCCACCGAGGACTCTGTTCAGGCGCTGTTCCAGCGTTTGTTCTACAACCCGGACACCTACGACCTGTCGCGCGTTGGCCGCATGAAGTTCAACGCCCGCGTTGGTCGTGACGAGCTCACTGGCGCAATGGTGCTGAGCAACGAAGACATCTTGGCTGTGACCAAGATCTTGGTTGACCTGCGCAACGGCCGTGGCGAAGTCGACGACATCGATCACTTGGGTAACCGCCGCGTCCGTTGCGTTGGTGAGTTGGCCGAGAACCAATACCGCACCGGTTTGGCGCGTATCGAAAAGGCCGTCAAAGAGCGTTTGGGCCAAGCCGAGCAAGATCCGCTCATGCCCCACGACTTGATCAACTCAAAGCCGATCTCTGCTGCGCTCAAAGAATTCTTTGGTGCGTCACAGTTGTCGCAGTTCATGGATCAAACCAACCCCCTGTCAGAGATCACGCACAAGCGTCGTGTATCTGCCTTGGGCCCAGGCGGTTTGACCCGTGAGCGCGCTGGCTTTGAGGTGCGTGACGTTCACGTCACACACTACGGTCGCGTGTGTCCTATTGAAACACCTGAAGGTCCAAACATTGGTTTGATCAACTCACTGGCGTTGTACGCGCGCTTAAACGAGTACGGTTTCATCGAAACACCGTATCGCCGTGTGACCGATGGCTTGGTGACCAACCAGATCGATTACTTGTCTGCGATCGAAGAAGGCAAATATGTCATCGCGCAGGCCAATGCACCGTTGGACGACAAGGGCCACTTGGTTGGTGACCTGATCTCAGCCCGTGAAAAAGGTGAGTCCGTTTTGGTCGGCTCCGAGCGCATCCAGTACATGGACGTCTCACCTGCACAGATCGTCTCAGTAGCCGCATCCCTGGTGCCGTTCCTTGAGCACGACGACGCGAACCGCGCGCTGATGGGCGCGAACATGCAGCGTCAAGCCGTGCCCGTTTTGCGTCCCGAGAAGGCCGTTGTCGGAACGGGTATCGAGCGCGTCGCTGCGGTTGACTCTGGTACCGTTGTGACTGCGACCCGTGGCG
>JBMTSM010000115.1:0-6229 GCA_049448275.1 Burkholderiaceae bacterium | reverse complement strand
AAACAGTAAGGGGCCTTTACAGCCAGCTGGGCTTTGAAGTTATCCCACCTTACTATTACAGCCCCTTACCGGGTGCACACCACCTGCGCGCAGGGCTCACGGGTGGGGCACGCTCGTTTTAGTTCTCGTCAGCCCTTGGCTTGTGCCAACAAGGTGGCGGCATCGCTCACTTCAAACTTACCGGGTGCTTCGATGTTGAGGTGGGTGACAACGCCATCTTTCACCAGCATGGAGTAACGCTGGCTGCGCAAGCCCATACCGCGACCGTTGAGGTCTAGGGTGAGGTCAACTGCACGTGCAAATGAGGCATCGCCGTCGCCGAGCATGCGCACTTTACCTTCGGTTTTTTGATCGCGTGCCCAAGCACCCATCACGAATGCATCATTCACGCTGACACACCAAATCTCATCCACGCCGGCGGCCTTGAACTGCTCAGCATGGTCACGGTAACCGGGAACGTGCTGGGCGGAACAGGTTGGGGTGAACGCACCAGGCAATGCAAACAATGCAATCGTCTTGCCAGCGGTTGCTGCCGCAACATCCACCTCATTAGGGCCAACACTGCAGCCCTCAGTAGCGACTTCAATGAATTCACGCAAGATGCCTGCTGGCAATTTTTCTCCGACTTTGATCACGGTCTACTCCTAAAGTTAATCTGGGACAGCAAAGCTGACACTGCGAATATTACAAACGAAAAAGGCGATCAACTCAGTTGATCGCCTCCTAACACTTAATGCCAATAGGGCATCTAAGCTTTACACCAAGTTGGCCTTTTGAACCAAACGAGTCGCTACCCAATTCTTTGTTTTAGAGATGGGACGGCTCTCGGTGATCTCGATCACGTCGCCCAGTTGAAACTGGTCTTCTTGATCGTGTGCGTGGTACTTGCTAGAGCGGGCAACAATTTTGCCGTACAGGTCGTGCTTAACGCGGCGTTCGACCATAACAGTTACTGTTTTAGAGCGCTTGTCGCTAACCACCGTACCAATCAAGGTACGGCTACGTGTTGGTTTTGCTTCAGTCATTTCTTCGCTCCTCACTTGGCAGCCAATTTCTCGGCCAAAATAGTTTTGGCACGAGCGATTGCGCGTCGTGTACTGCTCATGGAAGCAGTGTTTGTCAATTGCTGGGTGCCTTTTTGCATACGCAGTCCAAAGTGTGCTTTTTGCAAAGCTTTCACTTCAGCGGCGACGCCGGCGGCGTCTTTTTGGCGCAGTTCAGTCGTATTCATGTTTAATTCTCCTGTTACTGGCCAAGCATGCGGGTGACAAAAGTCGTACGCAGGGGCAACTTGGCCGCAGCCAAAGTGAACGCCTCGCGTGCCAAGGCTTCGGGCACACCAACGATTTCGTACAGCACTTTACCGGGCTGGATTTCAGCCACGTAGTACTCAACGCTACCCTTACCGTTACCCATACGAACCTCTGCAGGCTTATTTGAGATCGGCTTATCGGGGAACACACGAATCCAGATACGACCACCACGCTTCACGTGACGGTTAATGGCGCGACGAGCAGATTCGATCTGACGTGCTGTCAAACGACCACGGTCGATTGACTTCAAGCCGAAATCGCCAAAAGCCACGGTATTGCCAGTTGTGGCGATACCTGTATTGCGGCCTTTTTGCTCTTTACGGAATTTACGACGAGCGGGTTGCAGCATGATTATTCTCCTTTACCGTCCGCGGCTGAAGCGGGCGCGGCCTTACGAACGCGCTTAACGGCAGGTTTAGCTTCGCCACCAGTGGCTTCAGCGGGTTTGTCACTGCCATCGGCAGGCGCGGCATTGCTACCGGCTGGACGACGACCACCGCGTGCGGGACGATCGCCATCACGGCGGGTACCGCGCGGACGACGCTCTTCTTCACGAGGCTCAACAGCTACCGGCGCGTCGTTGCGGCCCAAGGTGTCACCCTTGTAGACCCACACTTTCACGCCAATGATGCCGTACGTGGTTTTGGCTTCTGAGGTTGCGTAGTCAATATCGGCACGCATCGTGTGAAGCGGCACGCGACCTTCGCGATACCACTCTGTACGAGCGATTTCAATACCGTTCAAACGGCCAGCAGACATGATCTTGATACCCTGCGCACCGAGACGCATCGCATTTTGCATCGCGCGCTTCATGGCACGACGGAACATAATGCGCTTCTCGAGCTGCTGGGTAATGCTGTCAGCGATCAACTTGGCATCGATTTCGGGCTTGCGCACTTCTTCGATGTTGACGGCAACCGGCACGCCCAACTTGTCGGTCAACTCTTTCTTGAGTTTCTCGATGTCTTCACCCTTCTTACCAATCACGACGCCAGGACGTGCTGAGAAGATGGTGATACGTGCGTTTTTAGCAGGACGCTCGATCAGCACACGTGAAACAGAGGCGTTCTTCAGCTTTTCCTTCAGGTACTCACGCACCTTAATGTCTTCAGCCAACATGCCTGCGAAATCACGGTTGCTGGCGTACCAGCGGCTAGCCCAGTTACGAGAAACCGCTAAGCGGAATCCGGTAGGGTTAATTTTTTGACCCATATATTTAGACCTCTCAGTTGCCAACCGTCACATAGATGTGACAGGTGGGTTTGCTGATACGGTTGCCACGGCCTTTTGCACGGGCCGTGAACCGCTTCAATGTAGCGCCTTGCTCGACGTAAATGCTCTTGACTTTGAGTTCATCAATGTCAGCACCGTCGTTGTGCTCGGCATTGGCAATCGCAGACTCAAGAGCCTTTTTGATAATGCCAGCGGCCTTCTTTTGGGTAAACATCAGCGTGTTGAGTGCCTGATCGACTTTTTTGCCACGAATGAGGTCGGCAACCAGTCGTCCTTTGTCTGCAGACAAACGCACGCCGCGAACGATAGAGCGGGTTTCCATGGTTTTTCCTTACTTCTTCGCTTTTTTATCGGCCGGGTGGCCTTTAAAAGTACGGGTCAGGGAGAACTCCCCGAGTTTGTGACCGACCATTTGTTCGGTGACATACACGGGCACGTGTTGACGGCCATTGTGAACAGCAATCGTCAGGCCGATGAAATCGGGCAGGATTGTTGAACGGCGTGACCATGTTTTTACAGGCTTCTTGTCTTTAGTCGAGACAGCTTTCTCGACCTTGGCAAGAAGGTGGTGGTCAACGAAGGGACCTTTTTTTAGTGAACGAGCCATTTCGTTAACCTTTTACTTCTTGCGACGCGAAACGATCATGTTCTGCGTGCGACGGTTGTTACGAGTGCGGTAGCCCTTGGTCATATTGCCCCAAGGATCGACGGGAACGCGGCCTTCGCCGGTACGACCTTCACCACCACCATGCGGGTGATCAACAGGGTTCATTGCCACACCACGAACCGTAGGACGGATACCCATCCAACGCTTCACACCGGCTTTACCCAGTTGACGCAGGCTGTGCTCGGCGTTGCCGACTTCGCCAATGGTTGCGCGGCATTCGATGTGGATCTTGCGAACCTCACCTGAGCGCAGGCGAACCTGAGCGTACACGCCTTCACGAGCCATCAATACCGCAGAGGCACCCGCCGTGCGAGCGATCTGTGCACCTTTGCCGACTTGCAGCTCGATACAGTGAATCGTTGAGCCCACGGGGATGTTGCGGATTGGCAGGGTATTACCTGCGCGGATAGGCGCTTCGATACCAGACATCAGTTGCGCACCGACTTCAACGCCACGGGGGGCAATGATGTAACGACGCTCACCATCGGCGTAGCAAATCAAAGCGATATGTGCGCTACGGTTCGGGTCGTACTCAATACGCTCGACTTTTGCTGGGATGCCATCCTTGTTACGGCGGAAATCAACCACGCGGTAGTGGTGCTTATGACCACCGCCCTTGTGGCGAACCGTGATGTGGCCGTTGTTGTTACGACCAGCCTTTTGGAATTGAGACTCCAACAAGGGCGCATAACCAGCACCTTTGTGCAGGTGATCACGCGAGATGCTAACAACGTGGCGGCGACCCGCAGAAGTTGGTTTGGTTTTATTCACAGCCATGATTAAGCGACCTCCCCACCCAAGTTGAGTTCTTGACCAGGCTTGAGCGTCACAAACGCCTTACGCGTGTGATCACGGCGACCAACAGTCTTACCAAAGCGCTTTGATTTGCCCTTTTGGTTTGCCACAGCCACAGCCTCGACTTGAACTTTGAACAACAACTCAACAGCCGCCTTGATCTCGGGCTTGCTGGCGTCGCGCAAAACTTTAAACATCACAGTGTTGGACTTTTCTGCCACCATCGTTGCCTTTTCAGACACGATAGGCGTCACCAACAACTGCATCAAACGACCTTCGTCAAACTTTACGGCGTTCATGCGAACATCTCCTGCAGTTTGGCTACGGCTGCCTTGGTCACAATAACCTTCTTGAAGAAGACCAGAGAGACTGGATCAGCGTAGCGTGGCTCAACAACCATCACGTTTGGCAGGTTGCGTGAGGCGAGATATAAGTTCTCGTCAACCTCATCAGCAATCACCAACACAGATTTCAGGTTCATTGCCTTGAATTTGTCGGCCAAGACTTTCGTCTTGGGTGACTCGAGCTTCAAAGACTCGACAACAGCCAAACGGCCATCACGAACCAACTGCGAGAAGATAGAAGCCATACCTGCGCGGTACATCTTCTTGTTCACTTTTTGTGTGAAGTTCTCGAATGGTGTGTTTGGGAAAGCGCGACCGCCTCCACGCCAGATGGGAGAAGAAGTCATACCAGCACGCGCACGACCTGTGCCCTTTTGCTTGAAAGGCTTCTTGGTTGAGTGCTTAACCGTGCCACGGTCTTTTTGAGCACGGGTACCTTGACGTGCATTGGCCTGGTAGGCCACGACGATCTGGTGCACCAATGATTCGTTGTAATCACGACCGAAAACGGTGTCCAACACATCAATGTTTGACGCGGCTTGACCCTGGTCGTTTAGGAGTTCGACTTGCATCAGTTCGCTCCTTGCTTAGCGGCAACTTTCACGGTGGCACGAACGGTCACGAAACCGCCGGGTGCGCCGGGAATAGAGCCTTTGATGAGTAACAACTGACGCGTTTCATCAACACGTACGATGTCGAGGTTTTGTGTGGTTACGGTGGCATCGCCCATGTGGCCAGTCATCTTCTTACCGGGGAAGATGCGGCCGGGGTCTTGCGCCATACCGATCGAGCCAGGCACGTTGTGCGAACGGCTGTTACCGTGCGACGCGCGCTGTGATGAGAAGTTGTGACGCTTGATGGTGCCGGCGAAGCCCTTACCAATCGAGGTGCCTTGCACATCAACTTTTTGACCCGCAGCAAACAATGTAACGGGTACAGCGGCACCGGCGGCGTATTGCGCGGCGACCTCTGGCGTTACACGGAATTCTTTGGTGATTTCGCCAGCTTCAACGCCAGCTTTGGCCAAATGACCAGCCGCAGGCTTGGTTACACGTGAGGCGCGGCGCTTGCCGAACGTCAACTGCAACGCATCGTAGCCATCTGTGGCTTGGGTTTTGACTTGCGCCACACGGTTGTCAGATACATCGACCACCGTGACGGGCACTGAATCGCCGTCATCGGTGAACAGACGTGTCATGCCCACCTTGCGACCCAACAACCCGAGGGAGTTGCTAAGACTCATTATTTTCTCCGTTCCCGACTTCAATTGGCCGGGGCTGATTTGGTTAATTTGGCTACTTTAGGCGTAACCTTTGCCACCAATTTTCATGGATGGCACACCACCCATTTTGGGCAGAGCCTGCGATTATAGAACCAAATGCCAGAAAAGCGCAAGCGCTACTGGCATTTGGTGGCTAAACCGCAACTACAGGGTTACTGCAGCTTGATTTCGACATCGACGCCCGCAGGCAAATCCAGCTTCATCAGGGCATCAACGGTCTTGTCGGTAGGTTCGACAATATCCATCAAACGCTGGTGCGTACGGATTTCCAACTGGTCACGGCTGGTCTTGTTGACGTGGGGTGAGCGCAAAATGTCGAAGCGCTTCATGCGTGTAGGCAAGGGCACTGGACCTTTCACGATTGCGCCCGTGCGCTTCGCGGTGTCAACGATCTCAGCAGCAGACGCGTCGATCAACTTGTAGTCAAACGCCTTCAGGCGAATGCGAATTTTCTGTTTTTGCATAATTTTCTCTTGAGTATGTTGGTTGAAACAGGCTGGTCGCCGGGACTAAACCCTGCGACCAGTTATCCCAAGAGGAATTAAGCTTGGATCTTAGCGACCACACCAGCGCCGACGGTACGGCCACCTTCGCG
>JBMTSM010000114.1:0-6271 GCA_049448275.1 Burkholderiaceae bacterium | reverse complement strand
GCCACTGCCGCGATGGATATCAGCGACGGCCTCGCGGGCGACTTACACCACCTGCTTGCGGCCAGCCAGTGTGGCGCGGAAGTGACGATCGACACCCTGCCTGTCAGCCCCACGGTCGCGACCTTACCGGTCGACCTGCGGCGTGCACTGGCATTCGCGGGTGGTGATGACTATGAGCTGCTATTTGCTGCACCACCTCAGCAGGCTGCGCGGCTGACACACCTGGCGGCACAAGTTGGTGTCAAAATAACCCGAATCGGTCACATCACCGATGACACTGCGCTGGTCCTGCGCGACGCCAAAGGCGTAGTGATCGCCAACGACTACCGCGGGTTTGACCACTTTTCTGAATGAGCACCTCCACCGCCGATACCGCTGAAGCCACACCGCAAGCGACTGCTGCCCCCCCGCTGCGGCCGACTTGGCGCTTCATGCTGGGGCATCCCGCGCATTGGATTGCCCTTGGTTTTGGTTCGGGGCTCACGCGGTTTGCGCCGGGAACGGTCGGCACCCTGTGGGCGTGGGTTGGTTTTTTGGCGCTGTATCCTTTTTTATCCGACCGCCAGTGGCTGACGCTCATCGCCATCGGCTTTGTGGTCGGCTGTTGGGCCAGCAAGACCTGTGCGATCAATTTACGCATCGCCGATTCAGGGCATATGGTCTGGGATGAGGTCATTGCATTTTGGCTGGTACTTTGGCTGGTGATGCCCATCGGCTTCACCGGGCAGCTGTTGGCCTTTGGCTTGTTTCGCTTCTTTGATGCGGTGAAGTTCGGGCCCACACGCTGGGCCGATCAAACCTTCAAAGGCTTCGGTTGGCGGGGCGGCTTTGGCGTCATGTTTGACGACCTGATTGCTGCCGCACTCACGCTATTGGTGTGGGCGCTGGGTGTCCGCTTCCTCCCCACCCTTTGGCCACATTGATCGCCCCCACCATGACCCCATCAACGCCTCCCCTTGCAGATACGGTCCCGCAATTAGCGGCGCGACTCATGCAACGCCAACAGCAAATGGCAACGGCAGAGAGCTGCACAGGCGGTGGCATCGCCGCGGCCTGCACGGACTTGTCGGGCTCAAGCGCTTGGTTCGAGCGCGGCTGGGTGACTTATGCCAACGCGGCAAAGACCACCGAGCTGGGGGTGCCGGATGACCTGATTCGCGCGCATGGCGCGGTGAGCGAGCCAGTTGCCGCAGCGATGGCAAGAGGCGCACAACAACGGGCGGGGGTTCACGCGAGCGTGGCCACCACGGGCGTTGCCGGCCCGACCGGTGGCAGCCCCGAAAAGCCGGTGGGGTTGGTCTGGTTTGCTTGGTGTGTGGGGACACAGCTTTGGACCGAGTCACAACATTTTGAAGGCGATCGCGCTGCGGTGCGCGCGGCTGCTGTCGCCCATGCCCTGGCGCGCTTGCACACCTATCTAACGCAATCACCTGAACCCGAAGCAACCACCGATCAATAACCGATTAAAGGATGCCACATGCCATGGTTTGACCCTTTTGAGTCCCAGTTTGTCGAAGTCGATGGTTTGCGTCTTTTTGTACGTCACTCCCCGCTCAGTGACCGACACAAACCCGCCCTGCTGTTGTTGCACGGCTTCCCACAAACCCACGCCATGTGGCACCGTGTGGCGCAGGGGCTAAGGGCTGATTTTTTCATTGTGATGCCCGACTTGCGCGGCTATGGCCACAGCGCCGCACCGGCCGCGCAGCCCGATCACAGCAACATGTCCAAGCGCGCGATGGCACAGGATCTGGCGGCGGTGATGGACCACTTCGGTGTGAACGCGTTCCATTTGTGCGGGCACGACCGCGGCGCGCGTGTCGCACACCGCATGGCGCTAGATCATTCAGCGCGCATCAAACGCCTGTGTCTCATGGACATCGCGCCGACACTGGACATGTACAACGCCACGGACATGGCGTTTGCCAGGGCCTACTACCACTGGTTTCATCTGATTCAACCCGCGCCCATCCCTGAACAGATGATTGGTGGCGCCCCGATCAGCTACCTGCACAGCAAGTTGGGCGGATGGGGTACCAACGGATTAAGCCACCTTGAGCCTGAGGCGCTACAGGCATACGAACGCGCTTTCACGCCCGAAGTGATTACCCGTATGTGTGACGATTACAGAGCCAGCGCGGGGATCGACCTCGACCATGATCGCGACAGCCGCGCACGGGGTGATCAAATCGCCTGTGACACCCTGGTGCTATGGGGAAGCGAAGGGGTGGTGCATCGCTTGTTCGATCCCATGGCCTTGTGGCAGGCTCAGTGCGCGGCACGCGTGGTGGGCGAGACTTTGCCCTGCGGGCACTTTCTGCCCGAAGAGCAGCCTGAAGCCTGTGTGCGCGCGCTGCGCCAGTTTTTACAAAACGCCTGACTCAGGCGCCGCAGCACTTTTTAAACTTCTTACCGCTGCCACAGGTACATGGGTCGTTACGACCAATGGCACCTGAAGCACGCACCGGCGCGACCTTGGGGCCAAGGGCATGCCACGCTTGGTAGAGGTCATACACCGCCCACAACCCCTCACCATAGGCATTGGCGCGCTCCTGGCTCACGCTGGGCTCACCATCATCGTCCAGCATAGAAATCGTGGGCGGGTGGGTGTCGTCCTCGGTCAGGGCGACGATACGCTCGAGGGCGTCGTCAATGAATTCAGCGGCCTCTTTGTCGCGTGGCAACGCCCACTCATCAGGCCAAGCCTCGACGGCGTACATGAAGCCCAAAGCCCAAACCTGTGCAAATGACGGAATGTCACCATCCACCACACCGGCGCGCTCTTCCTCAGGAAGGCTGGCAATGGCACCGCGCACATCCATGACCTCTGGTGAAAAAGCACCGTCTTCATCCAGTGCCTGGACTGTGGTTGTCAGTTGCGCTTCGAGCTCAGCAGCCCGTTGCTGCCACAGCGTCTCAAAGGTTTCGCGCTGGGTCGCGTCGGCAAATGCGAGTACGGCGTCATCATCGCCATTGCCGAGCAAAACACCCAATACTTCTTGCAAGGGTAAAGGCCGTCGGCTGCACAGCGCCGCCGCCATGAAGCCTTCACAAAACTCCCACTGTGGAATTTCATCGTCGCGCGTGCGCATGTCATCCAGGATTTGATCGAGGGCATCAAATGACTCGCTGGGGAACGCCGGCATGGCAGCGGATGGGTTCTCGGGGTTGGAGGGCTGACTCAAAAAAGGCTCCCGTGCGCTTGGTAGAAAAAAATCAGGATACCGTGTATTGTGCACGACTGAACGTGGGCGCTTGTCCGCTGCTTGTTATGGAGAAGTTTGCATGCTCGAACGATTGAATCAACATTACCCAGTTCGATACACCGCAGTTTTATTCGCGGTTTTTTTCAGCATCATCTTTGCGGTGGTCTGGCTGGCGACCGGCAGTGGTGGATTTCTGTTCTTGTTGTTTGGTGGACTAGCCGCATTGGGTGTGCATGACATGCGCCAGACGCGCCACGCGATTCTGCGCAACTACCCGCTGATTGGTCGTTTTCGCTTCATGCTCGAAGCCATCCGCCCCGAACTGCGGCAGTACTTTTTAGAGAGCGATACCGAGGCGGCGCCTTTCTCTCGCGCACAGCGAACGCTGGTCTATGCCCGCGCCAAGGGTCAAGCCGATAAGCGGCCGTTTGGTACCCAATTGAATGTCAACCAACCGGGCTATGAGTGGCTGCATCACGCCATGGTCCCCAAACACCTGACCTCCTCTGACTTCCGCATCGCCGTCGGCGGCTCGCAATGCACGCAGCCGTATGACATGAGTTTGTTTAATATATCTGCCATGAGTTTTGGCGCATTGAGTGCCAACGCGATTCAAGCCCTCAACCGAGGCGCAGCGATCGGCCGGTTCGCCCATGACACAGGCGAAGGCTCCATCTCGGTACACCACGAGAAACATGGCGGCGATTTGATTTGGGAGATTGGCTCGGGCTACTTTGGTTGCCGGAACGAGCAAGGGCAGTTCGACCCCGAGCGATTCAAAGCCACTGCGGCCCACGCGCAAGTGAAAATGATCGAGATCAAACTCAGCCAAGGCGCCAAACCCGGTCATGGCGGTGTCTTACCGGGCGCCAAAGTCAGCCCCGAGATCGCGCGCGCGCGCGGGGTACCCGTCGGCGTTGATTGCGTCTCACCAGCGAGTCACAGTGCGTTTACCACCCCGACAGAGTTGGTGCAATTCATCGCACAACTGCGTGAACTGAGCAGTGGTAAACCGGTTGGCTTCAAACTTTGCGTGGGCCATGCCTGGGAATGGTTTGCCATCGCCAAAGCCATGCATACCAGCGGCATCTACCCCGACTTCATTGTGGTTGATGGGTCGGAAGGCGGCACCGGCGCAGCCCCGTTGGAATTTTCTGACCACATGGGCATGCCCCTGCAAGATGGCCTGCGCTTGATTCACAACACGCTGGTGGGATTGGGCGTTCGTGACCAGATTCGCATTGGCGCCAGCGGAAAAATCGTTAGCGCATTTGATATGGCGCGTGTGATCGCCATGGGCGCTGACTGGTGCAACAGCGCGCGCGGCTTCATGTTTGCGCTCGGCTGCATTCAGGCGCAGGCGTGCCACACCGGTCATTGCCCCACGGGCGTAACCACTCAAGACCCCATCCGCCAACAGGCACTGGTGGTTCCTGACAAAGCCGAGAGGGTCGCTAACTTCCACCACGAAACGCTGGTTTCTTTAATGGACATGGTCGGTGCGGCGGGCTTGACGCATCCCAAAGACATCACCGCCGATCACATTTTGCGGCGTATTGACGCCAATACCATTGCACCGTTGTCGGCGCTATTGCCATCAATCAGCGAAGGGGCGTTGGTCCCTGCGACGGCCGACACAACCGATTGGCCGCCTGTTTTTCGGAATTTTTGGCACCGCGCGACACCCGAGAGTTTCAGCCTACAGGCTTGATCACGGGGACATCCAATTTGGCCAAGCGACTGCGCATGGCAAGCACGGCGTGGTCTTTGCTGTACAGCGTCGCACGGTGCGCGACCGCAAGATCGATAAACACCTGATCGTCTGGGTCCTTACAGGTGTAGGGCGCCTTAGCGGCAGGCGCGACAAGGGTTGTCAGGGTGTCAAAGCGCTGCATCACGTGCTCGACATCCAAGCCGCGTGCCACCCGGCGCTTGGCAACCAGGGGGTAATCCAATACCCGGCGCAGTTCGTCGCGCATGCGAGAACAGACCAACCACTGCACAGCGCCAGAAACGACCGCATCGCTCAACGTCGCGACCCCGGGGTCGGCGAAGACCAAGAAATCGAGGGCCGTATTGGTGTCGATCACCACCCGCAAACGCTCAAGCGTCTGCATCACCGTGGCGCTGACCGAGGGCGGTCAAATCAAATCGGAACAGGCGGCATTCGATCGGGCCGTTCCACATGGGGACGCGCCGGGCCGCTTTCATGCGCAACTTACCGGGCAACTTCAAATCGGGTGTTAACAACCATGCCGACCACCCGCCGAAGTGGTGTTTCCAATGGGTGCCCAATCGACTGAAAAAGGCATCGCCTTCACCCGCGTCGGCAAAGCCGTCAACATCAGCCGCTTCTCGCCATACCCGGTCGCGTTGGCCACGCTGTGCAGCAGCCGCCTCCGCCCGCTGCCCCGCCACACCGGCGGCCGCAATGCGCTCGCCGTAAGGCGGGTTCATCAACATAACACCCGGTTGGGCGCTGGGCGGTAAGCGCTGCAAAGCGTCACCGCCACGCAACTCCAGGGCCTGCGCCACACCAGCACGCTGGGCATTGCGCTGCGCGAAGTCGACCATGCGGTGCGACACATCGCTGCCAAAAACCCGTGGTGCTGCGCCGGTTGGCGGTATGAGCACACGCGACTTGGCCTCACTCAACAACCGTTGCCACTCAACGGGCTGAAACTCAACCAAATTTGAAAATGCAAATCGACGCAATAAACCGGGCGGAATATGGCAAGCGATTTGCGCGGCCTCGATTGCAATCGTGCCACTGCCACAACACGGGTCGTACAGCGGCACATCAGGCGTCCAACCAGTCGCTGCCAACATGGCTGCAGCCAGGGTTTCTTTCAGCGGCGCATCCCCTTTGTCCTCGCGCCAACCTCGCTTGAACAGGGGCTCACCACTGGTGTCCATGTACAGCGTAATGTGTGTGGCGTCGAAGTGCGCATGGACCCGCACGTCGGGGTTGTGCGTGTCGACATCCGGGCGCGTCCCGAAGACCGTGCGCAGTCGATCGACCACACCATCCTTCACCCGTAAAGCGGCAAAGTTCAAACTCTTTA
>JBMTSM010000113.1:0-6342 GCA_049448275.1 Burkholderiaceae bacterium | reverse complement strand
ATCGATGAAATCAATGTACCGATCCCCCGCCGCGTAAGGGGTCGGGTGACTGTAAAGCCCGAGGGTCTCTCCCGATTTGTCACCGCGCTCGACAACGAGGGTCTACACCGCTGGGGACCATTGGCCCCGTGCTCCCGGGTGTCGGTGGAAATGGACAACCCCCAGTTGAATTGGGTCGGTCATGCCTACATGGATTCCAATGAAGGCGATGAGCCCGTTGAAAACGGCTTCAAGGACTGGGACTGGGCACGCTGTGAAATGGCTAACGGTGACACCTGCGTGGTCTATGACGTGCGGCCACAGCGCGGGCCGAATCGCGTGGTGGCGCAGCGCTTCTCGCCCAACGGTGACCACGAGCCGTTCACACCCGGACAGCGATTCGCCTTGCCCGCATCCGGCTGGCGCATTCCACGCGGCATGTGCAACGAGATCAATCAGGCGCCAGAAATCATCAGTACCCTTGAAGACACCCCTTTTTATGCCCGCTCACTCTTGCGCACCACCCTCATGGGTGAGCCAGTCACCGCCATGCACGAATCCTTGGATATCCCGCGCTTGGTCTCATTACCGGTGCGCCTCATGTTGCCTTGGCGTATGCCCCGACGGTCTTGATTAGCTGGCTTGCTGACGCCGGCGCTCTGCGCTGCGCTCGCGCTCACGGGGACCAAAGCTTGATGCCAATGCGCCCTCACTGGCCAACCCCGCCAGGTAAAAGGCCTCAATCTCAGGCGCGGCATTCAATAAGGCACGCTCAGCAAACGGCATGTGTAACAGCGACCGAATGGCATACAACCCGCGTAACCAACCGGGTAGCCATAGGCGACGCTTGCGGGCCACCATACCGGCGACCAACACCGCCGCTGCCTCGTCAGCGCTCACTTCGCGATTAAGCAGCCGAGGCATAGTGGCACGCAAGCGAACAAAGGCAGGGTGTAACGCGCCCTCGTCGACCAATGGTGTACGAACCCATCCCGCGTAAAACAACCCAACCTGCACCTGGTGTGCCGCCAATTCGATACGCCACGCGTTACCCATCGCCTCAATAGCCGATTTACTGGCGGCATAAGCCGACATCACCGGTGCATGGGCCAACGCGGACATCGAGACATTAATCAGGATGTAGCCGCGAGTCGCTTTGATGGCGGGCAACGCCGCACGAACGGTGTTGAACACCCCCTTAACGTTCACCTCCACGCAACGCCACCACGCAGCTGGCTCAACATGTGAAACGGGCCCAAAGGCCGCAATACCTGCGTTGGCAAAGACCACATCGATACGACCCAGTTGGCCGCAGACTGCATCAACCATCGCTTGCATGGCATCGAGATCGGATACATCAACGACGAATGAAAGCGCGCGATCACCACACGTACCGACCACCGACGCCAACGGTTGGGCATCACAGTCAACCAACACCGGGATACCGCCGTGGGCTGCAACCGTACGCGCCGTCGCTGCGCCAATACCCGAAGCAGCTCCCGTAATGAGTACGACCCGATCTTGCATGGTGGGCCCTTCAATCACAGGGACTTGGTCACCATCAGATAAACGATCGGCAAAGGTAGCAGCGTCGCAACACCGCCAGCGATTTGCCATATGCGCGACAGGCGCCAATAGGCTGGTGTCAGGGTATCGCTTTGGCGTAACAGCGATCGCTGCTTCAACTGAATCGGAACCAGTACAAACAGCCAAATAAGGCCGGACAGCGCCAACAAGCTGTAAGACCACTGAATCCAGAGGTGTCCTTGGTATCCGCCAAAGTTTTGCGATAAACCAAAGCCGGTCCACACAACGCCAATAGAGCCGAAGAAGGTGAAGATCAAGTCCGTAATGAGCACTACCCGGTTACTGAATTGAACAACGGTGTGGTTGCGCGTGCGCTCGGCTAACACCGCCCAAATGCCACTCACGATGATGTTGCCCAAAAAGAGGCAGGCACAGACCAAATGAATGATCTTGAGGTTAGCGCTCATCGGTATCTCTAACCTCGTAAGCTTGCTTTTGTTGTGCTTGACGTTGCGTCTCTTCACGTGCGCGACGCAAATCCCTGAACTGCCAAATCACAAAGGCAATGCCCGCGACGACCAACACACCGACTTCGACTGCTTTCAGCCACATACCGACTCACCTGACCGCGCGGCCGCGCTGCTCCAGACGCTCGAACAGGTCGACCATCCACTCAATGCGCTCATCAAAGCTGCGACGGGGCACGCCTGTGCGTTCGACTTCATCGGCATCGCCGCGGTCAAAACGAACGATGTCAACGAGGTAATGAATCGCGGGCACAGGGCTCAACGGTACCGCAGGCACCGCCGGTGCTCTTAGCGCTGTCGCGGTGGCGCGCGCAATCAATGCGAGCTTGCGCCCAATAGGCACTACGCTGCGGTGGTCCACGGAGTTGAGCCCTGTACGTTCGAGCTGGTGGCCAATTTCTGCATAGACCAAACGGGCCGCTTGAATAGCCGGTCGGCAGTCACGCGGTAATTCGATGAGCCCGAACTCACCACGCCGATACAGTGCATCCGCCCGTAGCAAAAGTCGTTGGGTGAAGCCGCCAATACGGGCATCAAACAGTGGGTTCGCTAACCAGTCGTCTGCATCCATGCCGATTTCCCGGAACCATGTCCGGGGAATGTACAAACGACCATTGCGGGCATCCTCGCCAATGTCACGAGCGATATTGGTCAGTTGCATGGCCACGCCTAATTCGCATGCACGGGCAATCGCGGTCTGGGAAGCCGCCCCCATGATCAGTGACATCATGGCGCCAACGGTACCCGCTACCCGCGCACCATAGGCCTCGACATCGGCCAGCGTCTCATAGCGTCGCCCCTCGGAGTCCCACAGGAAACCATCTAACAAGGCCTCGACTAATCCCATCGGAATGCGGTAGCGGTGCACCACCACCGTCAATGCCCGGTCGGCATCTTCACGACCAGGACGGCCTGCGTAGATCGCTGCCAACCGTGCTTTGAGGTCCCGCATCGCCGCCTTTTGATCGCTGCCGTTGTCGATCGCGTCATCCGCCAATCGGCAAAAGGCGTAAAGGGCAATCGCTGGCGCCCGTACCCGAGCAGGTAACAATCGGGACGCGGCAAAGAACGACTTAGACCCACCACGCATCAGTTCTGTGCACGCTTCGATGTCGTAATCGATCGCAAGCGGCTCTACGACAGTCGGCGGTACGGCGCTTTGCGCGCTCGTTTCATCGCGGTCAAGCGTAAGATTTGACATGGGGAACCACCTGTTCAAGCATTTTGGCTGACATCAATACACTGGGTACACCAGCACCGGGTTGGCTACTGGCACCGACCATGTACAAACCTTCCACATCCTCACTGCGGTTGTGCGGACGAAACCAGGCACTCTGAATAAGGATGGGTTCTAAGCCGAAACCCGCGCCTTTGTATGACCACAACCGATCCTGAAAATCTTGTGGGGTCGTTACCCGTGAGGAGACCACGTGTTTTCTGAGATCAGGCAGCACACTGGCCTCTAGGGCGCCCGCAATCGCATCTTGGTACTGTGCTGAAACAGCGGGCCAATCCGTCCCACTGCTGAGATTCGGTACCACCGACAACACGTAGAAACTGTCGCAACCGGGCGGTGCCAGCGATGGATCTGTCGCTGTAGGGCGATACAGATACAGACTGAAGTCCTCAGAGAGCGTGTGATTTTTGAAAATATCTTGCAGCAAGCCCTTGTAACGTGGCCCCAAAACCATCATGTGGTGTGGCACGTCCTCGTAGCGCCGATTGGTACCGAAATACCAGACAAACAGGCCGGACGAGTACTTCCCTTTTGCGATGCGGCGATCCGTCCAGTGGCGGCGGTACTGTGGCTCGACCAGGTGCCGGTAGGTCCAGGCGGCGTCGCCATTACTCACCACGATATCGGCATTTAGGACGTCGCCATTTTCCAATTCGACACCGGTTGCACGACCATCGGTAACACAAATACGGGTCACTGGTGCGTTGTAGCGAATGGGTACTTTTCGATCTTCTAACAACTTGACCAAGGCGTTAACAATAGCGCCTGTTCCACCCATCGCAGAATGCACGCCCCATCGTCGCTCAAGCGAGTGAATCAGGGCATACACGCAAGTCACGGAATATGGATTCCCACCGATTAACAAGGGGTGGAAACTCATGACGATACGCAGCTTAGGGTGCTTGATGTGCTGCGCTACCAAACTGTAGATGGTGCGCCATGCCTTCATGCGAATGAGGTTGGGCATGGCTTTCACCACATCGCCAAAGGTCTCAAAAGGCACCATTCCCAGTTCGACAAAACCGAGCTGAAAACACGCCTCGGAGGCGCGCATCAAACGCTTGAATCCGTCAACGTCTTCTGGGCTGATGCGGGCGATCTGATCCAACATCGCGTCATCATTGTTGCTGTAATCAAAGTGCGTTCCGTCAGAAAATCGGATGCGGTAGAAAGGCGCCATCAAACGCAAATCGACATGGTCTTTCATGTCTTCGCCACACAGTGTGAACAACTCCTCGATCAAATGTGGCAAGGTGATGATCGTCGGTCCCGCATCAAAGGTGAAGCCGTCTTGCTTATGCACATAAGCCCGACCACCTGGGGCGTCAAGCTTTTCGACCATCTGTACGGCATAGCCCTTGACGCTCAACCGTATCGCTGCCGCCAAGCCACCGAAGCCGGTCCCGATAACGATCGCAGTCGGGACGCGCCGCTGCCCGCCCACCGAGCCCTCGGCTGAACGATCAGTTGACTTGTAAGGACTTCTCATGGGGTTCCAATTTTTTTACCGGCTGTTTGCGAATGGCCCATCGCCACAATGCGGTGGTATCGACCGGCAGCACCAACATCAGGTGCTCCACGATCGCCAACGCCAAAAGCGTACTGACCAAGACCGTGCCAACGACCGTTGGGGTATCGGTGACCGGGTTACTGGCGTGCCCCACCATGGCCCACAGCACAGCACTGGCAAACAAGACTGCAAATGGAAAGAATGCATTCATCGCCCGCCGTTTAAAGAAGCTCTCAAGATAGGCCAGGTGCGTTGGTAAAAACGCCTCACTGAGATTACGGACACCAAAAAATAGATTCAACTTGGCGCTGGTTCGCATGACCCACAACACGAGGTAAGTCGCGGTACCGACTTGGTTCGGGGCATCCCATGTGATGGCAACAATGGCTAGGCCCACACCCAAGATAGCCAACTCGTGCCAGACCACGGCTTTGACAGAGACCCAAAAGCGCAACCACCCCTTGGTATCCGCTGACATGGGCGTCTTCTGAGGACCCGTGATCCAGCCAGTTAAGAACGTCAATTCGTTCCAACCCCACACCAGCAACGCAGAGGTGAACGCGCAGTAGCTGGCCGTCACAGAGGTTTGATTAGCTGTGTGCGCCAACCCCACCAAGGCACCAATACCGACCACCGATGAAATGCACAAGCTCAGCACAATCGCCGTCTTTGACATGCGATTGAGCAGGATCACGACCCCAGTGCTGAACCACCAGGTGAAGATCGCAAATCCAAGGGCCATGCTGATATCGGTCATCCTTGGCTTTCTGTGTCAGCTGAGTGGCTTACCACGCGGGCACCATGCGCACCTGCTCGGGCAGGGCGTGGCGTTTGACCGGTAGGAAATACAAACGTGCAAATGTGGCCGCACCCGCAACCGCCCAACGCGCCCGTTGCAATCCACCCATCACGCCCCCACGCGCCTTTGCCAGATCCATTTGCGTCTGCACGTGGAATAAGCGCTCCATACAAGCGCGGAAAGCTGGGCTGTCAATGTCCAAGCTGACTGGGAAGACCTGTTTGGTAATTTCGTTGGTAATTCGGAAAACTTCGTAGTCGTAGGTGGTGGAGTCCAACCCCATCTCCTCGTGCAACATCGGGCGGCAATGATCCCGCACGTACATCGTTGCGTAAACAGCCACCAAGAAGAAACGTATCCAATAGACGTTGCCGCCGCGCAGCAGGTGTGGGTTGGCCCGCATGATCAAGGCGAAGGATTCGCCGTGACGAAACTCATCGTTGCACCAGCGCTCAAACCACCGGAAGATCGGATGGAATCGCTTCTCTGGGTGACGCTCTAGTTGACGGTAGATGCTGATGTAGCGCGCATAACCAATCTTCTCTGACAGGTAGGTCGCGTAAAAAATGTACTTGGGTTTGAAATAGGTGTAGGCCTTGGTACGCTTTAAGTTACCGAGATCAATGCCCAAGCCAAAGTCTTTCAGCGACTGATTGAGGAAACTGGCATGGCGGGACTCGTCCCGTGCCATGTATCGCATCAGCTGTTTGATATCGGGGTTTTGTACATTCTTAAAAATCTCGTTGTACAAGATGCAGCCAGA
>JBMTSM010000112.1:0-6392 GCA_049448275.1 Burkholderiaceae bacterium | reverse complement strand
GCGCGGGCCAAGCGCGCCGCCACCTGCGGGTTGAAGGCATCAAGCTCGATCACTTTTTCAGCCCACAGGACGTAGCCGCCGGCGTCCGCACGGTGGAAGGCGGCTGGGTTACCTTGGCAATAGGTTGACAGCACACTGCGCGCGCGGTTGGGGTTTTTGATGCTGAAGTCGGGATGCGCCAACAAGCGCTTCACTGACGCAAGCACATCGCCACCCCGGTCAACGCGGCCGCACTGGAGGGCAAACCACTTGTCAAGAACCAAGGCGTCGTGTTTGAACATGGCATAGAAACGGTCAAGCGCAACACCGGCCAAGTGGCTTCCCGAATTAACCAGCGCTGCCATGGCGCCGAATCGGTCGGTCATGTTGTTGGCGAGGTTGAACCGCTGTAGCGCTTGCTCAGACCAGTGCGCATCGCCGGCTCTGACGCCATTAAGAACCAGGTAGTTCAGCGCCAAATTGGCTAAGCCACGTTGGCCGGTGCTTTGCGCGTCGGGGCTGTAGCTTTGCGTCGCGTTATAAGCGGCAAAAGCCTCCGCCCATTCGGTCGCCAGCGCTTGCGCAATGGCAGCGCGCATTTGTTCGCGCACGCTGTGGATACGTTGGGGGTCCACACTGTGGAGTTGCTCCGCGATATAGGATTCGCTGGGCAGGGTCAACACCAACTCTTTGAAACCGGGTGCAAGTGACGGGTGCTTCAGGACGGCACGCAACGCGTTAAGGTAGGCCTCATCGAGTGCAACCTCACCGCCCTCACGGATGGCTCCCACTAACCGGCCGAGTGCCAAGCGTTGAGAGGCTTCCCATTGGTTGAAGGGGTCGCTGTCATGCGCCAACAAATGCAACCATTGCAAATCGCTGAGGTCGATGTCCAGCACCACAGGGGCACTGAATCCGCGCAGCAGCGACGGGACAACGGGTTGCGTCACGTTGGTAAAGACAAAGCGCTCGCTGGGCTCATTGAGCACCAAGGTTCGCGTGGTCGAAACGGGCGCATCGGGGGCATCGTTACTCAGCGTCAAGGGGATGGCGGTGCCGTCTTGGCCGACCAAGCCCACGGACACGGGAATGACGAAAGGGTCTTTGACCGGTTGACCGGGTGTCGGCGCGCAAGATTGGCGCAGCTCCAACGTGAAGGTCTGGCTGCCTTCTGCGTAGGTCGCTACCGCATGGACGCGTGGGGTACCCGCTTGGCTGTACCAGCGCTTGAAGGCTGTGAGGTGTTGTGTGAGGTCTGAGTTCGGGTTGGCATCTGCGATGGCTTGGATGAAGTCATCACAGGTCACGGCTTGGCCATCAAAGCGCTCGAAATACAGTGCCATGCCTTTGGCAAAACCGTCCCGCCCAACCAAGGTTTGCATCATGCGCACGACCTCGGCACCTTTTTCATAAATGGTGACGGTGTAGAAGTTGTTGATTTCTTCGTATTGATCGGGTCGTACGGGGTGCGCCATGGGACCGGCGTCTTCGGGGAATTGCGCGGTGCGCAGCACACGCACATCGTCAATGCGCTTCACCGCGCGACCTGAGGCGCTGCCCGCCATGTCCTGACTGAATTCCTGGTCACGGAAGACGGTCAAGCCTTCTTTTAAAGACAGCTGGAACCAGTCGCGGCAAGTGACGCGGTTTCCTGTCCAGTTGTGAAAGTATTCGTGGGCGACCACACTCTCGACGTTGGCAAAGTCGGTGTCGGTCGCGGTGGCTGGACTGGCCAATACGAACTTGGTGTTGAAGACGTTTAAGCCTTTGTTTTCCATGGCGCCCATGTTGAAGTCGCTGGTCGCGACGATCATGAAACGCTCTAAATCAAGTGGCAGACTGAAGCGCGATTCATCCCACGCAATGCTTGCCATCAGCGCGTTCATGGCGTGCTCGGTTTTGTCGAGGTCGCCCGGGCGAACATAGATCTGCAGCAGATGCGATTGCCCGTTGCGCGCGGTGATGCGCTGCTCACGGCAAACCAAGTCGCCCGCAACCAATGCAAACAGGTAAGACGGTTTGGGGTGGGGGTCTTGCCAGCGGGCGAAGTGGCGGCCGTCTGGTAAATCACCGCTTTCAACCAAATTGCCGTTGGCCAACAGCACAGGGAACGTCGCTTTGTCAGCGCGCAAGATAACCTCGTAGGTGGCCATGACATCAGGGCGATCCAGGAAGTACGTGATGCGACGGAAGCCTTGTGCTTCGCACTGGGTGAAAAACGTTTGGTTGCTCATGTACAAGCCCATGAGCTGCGTGTTTTTCTCGGGGTTGCACATGGTCAGCAACTCAAGGTCGAAGGGCTCCAGCCCCTCCGGCAGGCTCTCTAATACGAGGTCGCCGTTGTCGATTTTGAAGCTGCTGCCCTGGCCATTCACCATCACCCGCGTGAGCGTCAGGTCCTCGCCCTGCAAACGCAGTGGCTGCACCGCTACATCGGGGTTCCGACGCAGGCGCATCTTGTTGAGTACCCGCGTTTTGGTCGGGTCTAGGTCGAAGCTGAGCGTGACCGTTTCAATCCAGAAAGCGGGCGCCGCATAGTCTTCACGCTTAATTACCGTGGTCATTTGTGAGGCATCTGCCATCAGTGCTTGCATAGTGAGTGATCCAATGTGCTGTAGAGGTGCTGATCAAACGCCTTGCTTGAGCGAGGCTTCGATGAAGGCGTCCAGGTCACCGTCCAACACCTTTTGGGTGTTGGTGGCCTCCACGCCAGTGCGCAGGTCTTTGATGCGGCTTTGATCGAGAACGTACGATCGAATTTGGTGGCCCCAGCCCACGTCCGTTTTACCGTCTTCCAGCTTTTGTTGCTCTTCCATGCGCTTGCGCATTTCGTAGTCGTAGAGCTTGGAGCGCAGGCGCTTCCAGGCGACATCTCGGTTGCTATGCTGGCTGCGGCTATCCTGGCACTGCACCACGATGTTCGTGGGGATGTGCGTCAAGCGCACGGCCGAGTCGGTCTTGTTGATGTGCTGTCCACCCGCACCACTCGCGCGGTAGGTGTCAGTGCGCACATCGGCGGGGTTGATGTCGATCTCGATCGAGTCGTCGATTTCGGGGTAAACAAAAATCGATGCGAACGACGTGTGACGACCCCCCGACGAGTCAAAAGGCGATTTCCGCACCAAACGGTGCACGCCGCTCTCGGTCCGGAGGAGGCCGAACGCGTAGTCACCTTCGACCTTGATGGTTGCGCCTTTGATGCCCGCGACATCGCCCGGGGTCTCATCTTCGATCGTGGTTTTGAAATCTTGCCGTTCGGCGTAGCGCAAGTACTGGCGCAGCAGCATACTGGCCCAGTCGCAGGCCTCTGTGCCACCGGCGCCGGCTTGGATATCGATGAAGCAATTGTTGGGGTCGGCCTCTTGGCTGAACATGCGCCGAAATTCAAGGCGCTCGACGGTGGGGGTCAACTGCGCCACGTCTTTGGCAATGGCGCGCAAACCCGAGTCGTCGTCTTGTGACATCTCAAACAACTCGCGGTTGTCAGCCAAGTCACCGTCTAATTTGCGGATGACGCCGACGATGTCATCGAGGGTTTTCTTCTCTTTGCCGAGCTCTTGGGCTCGTTTGGGGTCATTCCAGACGTTCGGGTCTTCTAGAGCCGCTTCAACTTCGCGCAGACGATTTTCTTTGGCATCGAAGTCAAAGATACCTCCGTAATTCACCGACACGCGCTTGCAAGTCGTCGATGAGGTTAGAGAGGGTGTTGATTTGTTCGGCTTCCATGGCGTTCTCAGCAGTTTTGCAGTTGGGGTAAACAACTATTTTCTCATGCTCTGAGCTTAGGTTATGAAATCCATCACCATTTCTGCTAAATCCTCAGGTTTATCGTGGTGAAGCATGTGTCCAACGTCCGCCATGACCCGGGTTTCAACCTGTGGAATGTGGGTCAGTCGCTCCGCAAATTCAGCTTGTGTGAATTTGTTTTTCCACCAGGTTTGCAGGCTGTCTTCAGCGGCCCGTACAAACAGGGTGGGGGCGGTGATGCGCTGGTAGACCGCCACGGTCTCGGGGGCTTGGAACAGGTTTGCCCCCACGACTTTGTGGGCGGCGTGGCCGTTGATTTGCCAGCGACCATCCGTGGTTTTTGAGGCCCATTGCCCAGCCAACCAGGCAGCCTTGTCGGCACTGAGCCGTGGGTTGGTTTTTGTGAGCCGATTGGCGACTGCAGCCAACGATTCGTATGTCTTGAGGTCTTTTTCGCCAGCGTTAAACGCGGCAATTTCATCCAGCCATTGCGCGTATCGGCCCGGCGCTTGGCTGGGGCGCGTCGATGCCAAACCAAACCCCTCCAGGTTGACCAAGCGCCTAATCCGGTTGGGTCGAACACCCGCGTACGTGGTGGCGATGTGGCCCCCGAGGCTGTGGCCAAGCAGATCGATGGGTTGATCGCCTACCAGTGATTGGAGAATGGCGTCGAGGTCGGCTAAATAATCGGCAAACCAGAAGCTGTCGGCAAACGCTGGCTGGGTGCCGCCGAATCCACGCAGGTCGGGGGCGATGACCCACCGGTCATCGGCCAAGGCGTCGACCATAAATTGGAAAGACGCGCCAATGTCCATCCAGCCATGCACCATGACCAATGGCGGCAAACCGGGCTTCGGCGTCCCCCATGTTCTGAGGTGATAGGCCAGCCCGCGAATGGGTAAGGTATGACTTTGGCTTGCCCGCTTAACTTGGTACATTGCGTCTTGATACATTGAGGTATCTTAAGAAATATTGACGACCTTGATTGAAGGTAGGCGACACGCCATGAAAACACCCGCTATCCACCCGAATCCGCCTCAGCCGGGGGACCATTACGACACGCTGTCTCAGCAGTTTCGATGGTCGGTTCCCCCTTACTTCAACATGGCGGATTGGTGTGCTCGGCGCTGGGCTGAGCGAAAGGACGGTTATTACCGAACGGCCATTATCGATCAAGCCCCGGGCGGGTCGTTTGATGAACCGTTGGGCGGTGAGCATCGGTACAGCTATCAGGCCCTGCAGCAGGCTGCTGATCGGTTGTCGCATGCCCTGATCGAACGAGGCGTCAAACGCGGTGATCGGGTAGCGATCGTGATGCCACAACGATTTGAGACGGCAGTTGCCTACATCGCGCTGCTACAAATGGGCGCCGTGGGGATGCCGCTGTCGCAGTTGTTTGGGCCTCAGGCGTTGGCCTATCGCTTTCAGGATAGTCAGGCCGTTGCGGCTATTGCGGACGATGCAACCATCGGCGGTGTGGCTGAGGTGCTTCTCGATTGCCCACAACTGCGCTTGGTGGTCCATGTTGGCGACTCGGCGGCGACACCGCCTCCGCTACCCGATACCGTCCAGCACCTGCCGTGGACAGATACCCAGACAGGCCCTGTTGAGCCTTTCGCGCTGGTTCAAACCCGGGCGACTGACCCAGCGGTGTTGATTTACACGAGTGGCACAACGGGTAATCCAAAGGGGGCGTTGATTCCCCACAGTGCCTTGATTGGTAATTTGACGGGCTTTATCGCGAGCCAAAACTGGTTTGGGTATGACCCCTCGGGTGCCGGCTGCGACGGGCTGGGTATGCCTGTGGAGCCGCAGTTCGACACGGTGTTCTGGAGTCCCGCCGACTGGGCCTGGACGGGCGGGTTGATGGATGCTTTGCTGCCTTGTTTGGTCTTCGGTCGGCCGATCGTGGCATTTGCAGGACGCTTCTCGCCAGATACCGCCTTTGCGTTGATGCAAAGACACCGGGTCACGCACAGTTTTTTGTTCCCCACGGCCCTGAAGGCCATGATGAAGGCCTACCCGCAACCGAGCAAACAGTTCCGATTGCAACTACACGGGTTGATGAGCGCGGGTGAGGCTGTCGGCGATGCTGTATTTGCCTGGTGTGAAAAAGAGCTCGGCGTCGTGGTCAACGAGATGTTTGGGCAAACTGAGGTGAACTACATCGTGGGCAATTGCGCCATGAATAACCAACGCAGCGTGGTGGGATGGCCTGCAAAAGCAGGCAGCATGGGTAAGGGCTATCCGGGACACACCGTGGATGTAATTGACGATGCCGGAAACCGCTGCCCCGATGACGTGATCGGTGAGGTTGCCGTGAAGCGTTACGCGCTCGATGGCCAACCTGATCCCGTGTTTTTTATTGGCTACTGGAACAACCCCGAAGCAACCGCGAAAAAGTTCACCGGTGATTGGTGCCGAACGGGGGATCTTGCGCGCCGCGATGCCGATGGTTACCTGTGGTACGCCGGGCGCACCGATGACATGTTCAAAGCCGCGGGTTATCGCATTGGCCCCGGCGAAATTGAAAACTGTTTGGTCAAGCATGCCGCGGTACTCAATGCCGCGGTGGTGCCCAAACCCGACAAGGCCCGTGGCGCGACGGTGAAGGCTTTTGTAGTCTTGGCGCCGGAAGTGGCGGCAACAAGAGCTGCGTTAACAGA
>JBMTSM010000111.1:0-6490 GCA_049448275.1 Burkholderiaceae bacterium | reverse complement strand
TCAGCGGCTCATCGAGACGCCAACGCCAACGCAGCTTTCCCGCAGGGACCTGGGATAAGTCGTGTACCCAAGTGCCGTAAGAGGCATTGGTTTGAATGCGTAGGGCGAACTCGCCACCCTCCCGCAAAACGTCAAACTGCGTTGGGGGAAGGCTTACCGACGCCTTTGGAATTCCCACAAATCGCCATACCCTAGCGCTGTCCGACGCCAACGGCGCAAGCGATGAGGGAGACTCAAACGGTGGCGAAGTGGCTAAGGCGGGCAGCAACCAAACGCTGCCGCTCAGGACGCCGACGATAGCGGCACGCGTGAGGTAACCCATCACCCACGGCGCCAAGTCTGAAAGCGCTCAACCCAGGCCAGTAGGCGTTTGGGGGCGTGTGCGCGCTTCCACTCACCAGCGACGTATTTGTTGGCTTCTGCCATCGTGGGATAGGTGTGAATGGTGCCCAAGATTCGGTTGAGACCCAACCCGTGCTTCATGGCCAACACGTATTCGGCAAGTATCTCGCTGGCCTGCGCGCCCACGATGGTAACGCCCAAGATACGGTCTTTGCCCGGCGGCGTGAGTACCTGAATGAATCCAGCAGTCTCGCTATCGGTGATGGCGCGATCGAGGTCATCAAGGGGAAACTGAGTGACCTCGTAAGCAATTCCGGCGGCCTTCGCCGCTTGCTCATTCAGCCCGACACGGGCCACCTCGGGGTCTACAAAGGTTGCCCATGGTATGACCCGGTAGTCGACCGCAAACCGCTTAAAGTCACCGAATAAGGCATTGACACTGGCATACCAAGCCTGATGAGAAGCCGTGTGCGTGAACTGATAAGGCCCAGCCACATCCCCTGCTGCGTATATGTTGGGGTAAACGGTTTGCAGATAAGCGTCGGTCTCAATGGTGCGTTGCGCCGTGATGCCCAAGGCTTCAAGTCCGTAACCATCCAGGCGTGCGACCCGACCGACGGCGCAAATGAGCTCATCAAAAGCAATGGCTCGATCACCCGAGGGACCTTTAACCACCAGCATTTTTTCTTCGCCCTGTTCCTCGCAACGAATGGCTTGATGAGCGGTCAAGACTTCCACGCCTTCCGAGGCGAGCGTTTTAGCGATCAACTCAGACACCACCTCATCCTCGCGAGGTAGCAAGCGGTCGCCCATTTCGACTTGGGTCACATGGGCCCCCAAACGTGCGAGGGCCTGCGTGAGTTCACAACCAATCGGCCCGCCACCCAACACGACGATGCGCCGTGGCAAGGTGTCCCGCGCCGCAAATGCTTCCCACAGCGTATCGCTGGTGAGGTAGCCCACGGCCTCGAGCCCAGGCAGAGGCGGCAACAGCGGTTTTGCACCTGCGGCAATCACAATGCTACGTGTCGTGAGGGTTTGCTTGTGTCCTTGCGCATCAGTGATCTCTACCGTCCACGGATTGACAATGGTGGCGTGACCGCTTACGACATCAACGCCCAACGCGGTGTAGCGCTCCACGCTGTCGTGCGGTGCGACTTGGCTCACGACAGCCTGTACCCGCGTCATCACCGCTTTGAATCGTACATCCGGAGAAGCTGGCGTCAAACCATAACGATCGGCATACTTCATTTTGTGTGCCAAATTAGCACTCTTAATCAAAGCTTTGCTGGGGACGCAGCCATAGTTCAAACAGTCACCACCCATTTTGTGAGCCTCAACCAAAGTGATTTTGGCTTTCACAACAGCCGCAATATAGGCCGACACCAAACCCGCTGCACCACCACCAATCACAATCAAGTTGCGATCGAACTGCTTCGGCTTGACCGATTGCCACCGGGCATACACACGCTGACGATGGCGCCAGTCAAGCGCTCGGCGCAAGATCCATGGCAGCGCAGCCAACAGGGCAAAGGCACCCCAGACACCAGGCGATAAGACATCCGATAGCTGATTGATTTTCCCGAGGGCGGTGCCGGCATTCACATAAACCACGGTGCCTGCCAACATCCCCACTTGACTGACCCAAAAATAAGTCCGAACGCGCATCTGCGTCAAACCCATGACGAGGTTCAGCAGGAAGAATGGCACCATGGGCAGCAGGCGCAGTGAGAACAGGTAAAACGGTCCATCACGATCAAGCCCTTTTTGGATCACGGCTAATCGATCAGCCCACCGGCGCTGAACCCAATCGCGAAGCAAGTACCGCGCGCTCAACATGGCCAACGTCGCGCCAATGGTCGACGCGACAGACACCACAAGGGTGCCGAGCACCAAACCAAACCAAGCACCAGCCGCCAAGGTCAAAATAACGGCGCCCGGCAAGGACAGTGCGGTCACCACGACATACACCGCACTGAAGCTGAGCACCACTGTGAAAGGCGACTCAGCAAGTGCCTCAGCCATGCGCGTTTGGTTTTGCTTCAGCGTATCTAGGCTGGCGTACTGGCCTAAATCAAACCAAAAAGCACCGACCAAAAGTGCCAATATGATGCCGACCAAAGACCATTTTTTAATCGTCAAAACTTATCCTCTCGCGGTTCAAGCGCGCGTATTCCCATCCACAGACGGAAACCAAGGGTCACAACACACAAAGCCGCGTAGCTGTAGGCCAACACGGGAAAATACGCGGGCCACAAACACATGCCTACAAAGACCAATAGGGTCTCTGTGGCTTCGGTGAGTCCACCAATGAAATAAAGACCTTTTGGCAAGGTGACGTCGGCTTTCAAGCCGGCCTTCTCAGCCAAGGCTGCAAATGCCAGGAAGCTGCTACCTGTTCCCATGAAACACGCGAGTAAAACAGCTGCGGCGAGCGCGTTTTGCGCAGGATCGGCAACCGCAAAAGCCAACGGAATCAGAGCGTAAAACAAAAAGTCGAGCGTGATGTCCAAAAACGCACCCCGCGCGGACGGTTGCGTCAGGCGGGCAACCGCACCATCTAGGCCATCGCACAGTCGTGATAACAAAATAAGGGCCAAACCCAAGAGTGGCTGTTGAAAAGCAATCGAAAGTGCCGCTAGCACACCAAGACAGAAGCCCAACCATGTCAATTGATCCGCCGACCCGCCACGGGCGACCCACGCAGCCGCCAGCTTCCGTAGAACTGGTGTAAGTCGGGTTTGGAGCGCTCTATCAAGCATGGTTGAGCTGAATAACGCGACTGTGATCGGCAATGTCAGCCGGGTCATGGGTCACGAGAATGGCAGGAATACCTCGCTGGGTGACCTGCCGAAAAAACCACTCGCGTATGTGTTGTCGTAACGAGTCGTCCAATTTGGAAAAAGGCTCATCAAGTAACAAGGCTCGGGGTTTCGCCAGCAACGCTCGCATCAGCGCAATCCGCGCCCGCTCTCCGCCCGATAGTTGTGATGGATCGGCCTGGCTCATAGCCGGCAGATTGGCGGCCTGCAAGGCGTCTTTGACTTGCTGGGCTCGTTCCGCTTTGGAAGTGTGCCGATTCATCGCAAATGCCAAGTTCTCGGCAACTGTAAGGTGAGGAAACAGTAAAGGATCTTGGGTAACCAAACCGATACCGCGCTCGTGCGCCGGGCGGGTGTCGAGGCGTTCACCATCCAAAAAAACCGAGCCCTCAAATATCAGCGGGGTCAGGCCATCCGAGACGATTGAGAGCGTGCCCGCAATCGCTCCAAGCAAGCTGCTCTTACCGACGCCGCTGGGACCCATCAAAGTGCAGACGGCGCCCGGTGGCACTGACCATGACAACGCCTTCAGCAGAGGCTTATTCACGGTGCCCAGCCGATCAACGCTCACATGCAACCCGACGCTCACGGTAGACCTTTCATGAAACGGCGGGGCCTACCCAGCGAGACGGCCACCGCGAATGCCATCAACGGCAATATAGTTTGCAATGCAGCGTAAGCACTCATCAGGCCACGCTGTCCCGCCGTTGCTTGGGCCACTGCCTCGGTGGTCACCGTAACGAACCGCCCTGCCCCGATGTAAAGCGTCGGTAGATACTGCGCAACACTCACTGCAAATGCGATAGCCCAGGTAGACCATAAGGCCCGCTTGAGCAAGGGCCACTTGACCAATAACAAATACTGCAGCGGGTGACGCCCCAACGTCAAGGTGACTGCCTGTAGGCGCGGGTCACTGGCGCGATAGACCGACTCTAGAGCCAGCAATGCAAAAGGCATCGCCATGATCGCGTGCGCAACCACCATGCCAAACCACGCTCCTTCGAAATGACCCCACAGTGCCACGCGGTAAAGGCCGAAGGCCCACAAGAGTGGCGGCAAGATCATGGGGGCTATCAAAAGCGGACGCATGACTTGTTGCCAGCGATGGGGTACCCATTCCAACCACGCGACGAGCCATGCAACTGTGAGTGTCGCAGCTAACACACCGAGCGCTAGCGTTTGCCAGAGACTCTCCCCGCTGTCCCACACGCGGCCCCAATGACCCATATGCCACTGCTCGGGGCGCACGCTCGGGAAGCGCCAAACGCCCAAAAAGCCCCCCACAATCAAGGCTAACCAGGCCGCAGCGTAAAGCATAAAAAGTAAGCGCCAGCCGCCACCAATTGCACGTCCCATCACCCCAAAAGGAGCGATGCGGATAATCGGCCGCCACAAACCAGCGCCAACCAACAGCGTCAAACCAGCGAGTACCCAGGCCGCAAGCACACCCTGTGCTTGGAGGACAGCATCCGCATCGCGTAACCACTCCCACGCTATAACAGCAAGGGTTGGCGGCGCAGTCGGCCCAATAATAAGGGCCAAGTCGACCACGGTGAGACCATAAGCGAGCACCGCAATGAAGGGCCAACGCAGCACCCGCGCGAGCTGCGGCCAAACGACGGCATTGAAGGCGGCAGTTGGTGTAGATCCCATGGTCTGCGCGACTGCAAACTCTGCGTGCCACCGACGACGGACATCTTCGCGCTGCAGCTGGGTCGCAGCGACCCAACACAGAAACGGGACTTCTTTAATCCACAAGGCGGCAATCAAGCCCAGCCCGAAAGGGTCTTGTGTGGTGCGCCAAAAAGGCGGCGTTTCAAATCCAGTGAGCCAAGGCGAGGTCAACCGCAAAAGCCACCCCGTGGGCGCGACCCACAAAACGATGGCGATCGCCATGGCGGCATGCGGTGTGGCCAGTAACAGTGGCAGACGGTTAAGCCAACGCCCCGTTTGTCCCCGAATGAACGCCGAGCGCAGCAGGTAACCGGCACTCACCCAGGCCAACAGGCTCGCTGCGGTGCCCGTCCAGAGCGTGTAAAGCGTGGCATCCGCAAACCGGGGGTCTTGCCAAAGCGTGACCCAAGGGGCATTCGCAAGCACAGGGGTCAGAGCCAACCACAGCGCAGTCAGTAACACAGGACCTATCGCTAGGGTGAGTGTCATAGGCATCACCATACGCACTGGCGCCGCCCCCCTTTCATCGGGCGTAGCGGCGAATCCACTCTTTTTCTATCTTGTCTACCCAAGAGGCATGGGGCTCAGGCAGAACGGGTGCCGCTTGCGTTAACTGTCCGGGCTTCACCCCCCCTTGAAATAGTGCCCGTTGCGCCGATGGCAAGCGCGATACCGCCAACACGGTGGGGTCACCCCACACGTCGATGTCGGCTTTTCGCGCTTGCGCCTCTGGCGACAGGAGGAAATTGGCAACGACGCTTGCGCCAGCTCGGCTCGGCGCGTTAAACGGGATCGCGACAAAATGGGTGTTGCCAATCGTGCCCGCCTTGAATTGCCAACTCTGCACCGACGCAGGCAACCGTTTGGTCGCAATTTCATTGGCAGCTTCATTGGGATTAAAGGTCAGACTAACCAGCAACTCACCATCTGCCAGCATTTGGGTCATCGCAGACGCGGTGTTGGGGAACTGCTGCCCCTCTCGCCACAATGCCGGATGCAATTTATCCAAGTAGCGCCACATGGGCGCCGTAGCGGTCTGGAAATCGGCGTCGGTTGCAGGTTTCGTAAATACCGCCATGTCGGGCGCGGTTGCCAACATCACCTGCTTTAAAAAGGTCGTGCCATGAAAATCAGGTGGACGCGGGTAAGTGAGGCGGCCCGGAAACTGCTGCGCCAACGAGGCAAAAGTCTCTAAATCGATCGGTGGGTTTGGCACACGTTTTGAGTCAGAGAAAAAAGTCAATTGCGCCATGCCCCAGGGCGCTTCCAAACCATCGGTTGGGACAGAGAAGTCGATGAGGGTCGTGGGCTTGTTAACTGTATCCACCCACTTAAAGTTGGGTAAATCCTGCGTGAAAGGCTGACCCAGCAGTCCATCTCGCTTCATGGCAGCAAAATTTTCACCGTTGATCCACATCAGGTCTACGGTGCCCGACGTACGGTCGCGCCCCGCCTGCTTTTCTGCACGCACGCGGTTCACCACATCCGCTATGTCGGCGATTTTCACGTGTTTCAACGTAACGCCGTATTGCGCTTGAACGGCCGCGGCGACCCATTGGATATAGGCGTTGATGGCCTCGCTACCAGCCCAGGCGTTGAAGTAGACGGTCTGACCTTTTGCCTGCGCGGCCAGCGTCCGCCAATCGCGTCCG
>JBMTSM010000110.1:0-6497 GCA_049448275.1 Burkholderiaceae bacterium | reverse complement strand
TGGCAAGCGGGCATCGCAACACTGCTGGTGCGCAACGGTTCACCCTCGACCCGCTGCGGGTGACCGACTACGATTGCGAGGTTTTTAAGCCCCGCGGTCTGCGTGACCAACCATTTCAGGGCATCATCACAGGCATCTAAAAATTGTGGTCTGAGGTATAAATCTTCAGCCGCGTAACCTGATAGCGACAGCTCTGGCGTCAACAATACCTGCGCCCCTGCGGCTTGCGCTTGTAACGCCGAGTCCAGGATGCGCTGGGCGTTTCCCTTGATATCGCCAACAACGAAATCTAACTGAGCAACTGAAATACGAATGGACATGGAAGCAAATAGTTCGGACCGGACGCCAGCGCCTGACGGGATGTCCGAGCGCACAAGTGCTAATTATGTCATTCGGATTGTGACGGACCCGACAACCATCGATGCCGAGCAATGGGATCACCTGCAGCGCCAGCAGCCCGATGCCACACTCAACCCGTTCATGCGCCGCCATTACCTCGCGGCCATGCATGACAGCCTTAGCGCGGTTGAGGAGACCGGCTGGAAACCCCAGTTTGTAACCCTTTGGGCCGAAGAGCAGCTGGTTGCTGCGTGCGCCCTGTACCTTAAAACGCACTCGTACGGCGAGTATGTATTTGACTGGGCATGGGCCCGCGCCTACGCGGATAACCAGATGGCTTATTACCCCAAGGCCATTGTGGCTGCGCCGTTTACGCCCGTGCCGGGGCCCCGCTTGCTGGCAACTTCACCGCGGGCTAAGCAGTCCTTGCTAGAGGCAACCATCGCGCACTGCCAAGCGCTCGGCGTGTCGTCATTACACGTGTTGTTTGCGGATGCGACCGACATTCGGATCTGCGAGTCTGCCGGCCTGATGCGACGCGAGACCGTCCAATTCCATTGGCTCAACCAAAGACCATCGCCTCATGGCGGTGAGCGCTTCAGCGATTTCGATGACTTTTTGTCCAGCCTAAGCCAGGACAAGCGAAAGAAAATCAAGCAGGAACGCCGAAAGGTGAAGGACGCGGGGGTTGTTTTTGAGACTTTTGCGGGCCCTGCAATCACGGATGCACACTGGGCATTGTTTTATCAGTGTTACGAGCGTACCTATCTTGAACACGGCAACGCCCCCTACCTGACCCCCGCTTTTTTTGAGGCCATGCGGCGCGACATGCCCGAGAATTGGGTCTTGTTTGTCGCAAAAGCGCCAGACGGCACCCCCTTCGCGACCAGTTTAATTGGCCTATCGCGCGATCCGATGACGGCACGGCCGCAGGTGGCCTATGGTCGGTACTGGGGCGCATTAGCGCGGGTGGATTGCCTGCATTTCGAGGCTTGTTACTACCAGCCCATCGCATGGTGCATCGCCAACGGTGTCACCCGGTTCGAAGGCGGCGCACAAGGCGAGCACAAGATGGCCAGAGCGTTGATGCCCGTGCGCACCTTCAGCGCCCACTGGTTGGCACACCCCGCATTTGCAGCAGCGGTGGACCGCTACCTTGAGCGGGAGCGCGAGGGTATCGAGGACTATGTTGACCACTTGGGACAACGCAGCCCGTTCAAGGCCATCGCGGGTTAACGCACCTCTTAACTTATTTCGTGGCGAGGTAGTTCGCCACACCTTCGGCCACTTCTTGGCGTGCGGCATCGGGGCCTTCCCAGCCCAAGATCTTGACCCACTTACCTTGTTCAAGGTCTTTGTAGTGTTCAAAGAAGTGGGAGATGGTCTTCAAACGCATCGGATTGAGATCTTCCGGCTTTTGCCACTGGGTGTAGATCGACAGGATTTTGTCGATTGGCACCGCCAAGACCTTTCCATCAATACCCGCCTCGTCCTCCATCTTCAAAATGCCAATAGGGCGGCAAGGAACGACCACACCCGGAATCAATGGCACCGGTGTGATAACCAAAACATCAACGGGATCACCATCGCCTGAGAGTGTTTGGGGCACGTAACCGTAGTTGGTGGGGTAGTGCATCGATGTGCTCATGAATCGATCGACAAAAATCGCACCTGTCGCCTTATCGACTTCATATTTAACGGGGTCGCCGTTCATCGGGATTTCAATAACTACGTTAAAGGTGTTGGGCGCATCTTCACCGGGCGAAACAATATTGAGTGACATGAGTTTTTTGGAAAATGTTTTAGGACAAAGAACCTAGGTATTTTACCTATTAGCGCTTACCCTAAATTTACGGACATCATGAAATTCTGAGCTACAAAAACTTTGTAAACACGACTACATTCGACCTGTTGGCCAATTACCGACCCCATCTAGACTGGGTGAAGTGAGGAAGCAACGCAGTGCTGGTGGCGACTGCGTTGTCCCACCAGATCACCGTTACAACATGGGAGATACATATGTCGGGTCAATCAGCGTTGACACTTGCCATCGCGTGTGGGTTTATCGCAGTCGTCTATGGGTTCTGGGCGCGAAGTTGGATACTTTCGCAGGACACGGGTAACCCAAGAATGCAAGAGATTGCAGCAGCGATCCAGACGGGGGCCGCCGCCTACCTCGCCCGACAATACAAAACCATCAGCATTGTGGGGATCATCCTCGCTGTTGTCATCGCGGTCGTTTTGAGCCCGATGAGCGCTGTGGGCTTTGTGATTGGCGCAGTTCTCTCTGGCGCCTGTGGTTTCATCGGCATGAATATCTCCGTTCGGGCGAACGTCCGGACGGCGCAAGCGGCAACCAAGGGTATTGGTCCTGCCCTTGACGTGGCCTTTCGAGGTGGCGCCATCACCGGTATGCTGGTGGTCGGGCTGGGGTTGCTAGGGGTAACTGGATTTTTCTGGTTTCTGATCAGCGACGGCATGGCAAACGGCGCCGATCTCGCGAAGCAATTGAATCCGCTCATCGGGTTCGCTTTTGGCTCCTCCTTGATATCCATCTTTGCACGCTTAGGCGGGGGCATCTTCACAAAAGGTGCTGACGTCGGAGCTGATTTAGTCGGAAAGGTCGAAGCCGGCATTCCTGAGGATGACCCGCGCAATCCGGCTGTGATAGCCGATAACGTGGGCGACAACGTCGGCGATTGCGCTGGAATGGCCGCTGACCTCTTCGAGACCTATGCGGTGACACTGATCGCGACCATGGTTTTGGGTGCCTTGATGGTCTCAGATAGTGGCGGGAGCGCAGTGGTATACCCCCTCGCACTGGGCGCTGTCTCGATTCTCGCCTCCATTGTTGGATGCTTTTTTGTGAGAGCGACACCGGGCATGAAAAACGTCATGCCTGCGCTTTACAAAGGCCTTGCGGTATCAGGCGTGCTGTCACTAATCGCGTTCTATTTCGTGACACAAGCGCTCATCCCAGATAACGCATTAGGTGCCTCTGGTAGCCAAAATGCACTCTTCGGATCTTGTGTGGTTGGCCTCGTGCTGACGGGCGTCTTGGTATGGATAACCGAGTACTACACCGGGACACAGTACCCACCGGTAAAACATATCGCTGAAGCCTCGACAACCGGACACGGGACCAACATCATCGCGGGCTTGGGCGTGTCTATGCGCTCGACTGCGTGGCCCGTGCTGTTCGTCTGCTTGTCTATCTGGACGGCCTACTCGCTCGGCGGCCTGTACGGTATCGCAGTCGCTGCAACCTCGATGTTGAGCATGGCTGGCATCGTTGTCGCGCTGGACGCCTATGGTCCGATCACCGACAACGCTGGGGGTATTGCAGAAATGGCCGAAATGCCAGCGAGTGTCCGCGATATCACGGACCCGCTCGATGCGGTCGGAAACACCACCAAAGCCGTCACGAAGGGATACGCCATTGGATCGGCTGGTTTGGCCGCATTGGTGCTTTTCGCTGACTACACCCATAAGTTAGAGGTCTATGGAAAAGTCATCAACTTTGACCTGAGCAATCCGCTGGTCATCATCGGGTTGTTCATTGGTGGACTCATCCCATACCTGTTCGGAGCCATGGCCATGGAGGCAGTTGGACGCGCCGCGGGGTCTGTGGTTGTGGAGGTTCGACGCCAGTTCAAGGAGATTACCGGGATCATGGACGGGTCAGGGAAACCCGAATACGGCCGTGCGGTAGACATGCTCACAACTGCTGCCATTAAAGAAATGATGATTCCGTCATTGCTCCCGGTGATTGCCCCCATTCTGGTGGGTTTGATCCTCGGGCCAGCGGCATTGGGAGGCCTGTTAATGGGCACCATCATCACAGGCCTCTTTGTGGCGATCTCGATGTGTACTGGCGGTGGCGCTTGGGACAACGCCAAGAAGTACATCGAAGACGGAAATTTTGGCGGCAAGGGGTCTGAAACACACAAGGCAGCCGTGACCGGTGACACGGTTGGAGACCCCTACAAAGATACCGCAGGTCCGGCCATCAACCCATTGATCAAGATCATTAATATTGTGGCCCTAATGATCGTGCCCGTGATGATGCAGATACATGGTGCTTGATAGCTGAGCGCACTTCATAAACTACCAAAAGCGCAAAGCCACATCGGCTTTGCGCTTTTTCGCGTTTAATTACGGCACTGTGAATAAATTGACGACAATATGAGCCATGAGTAAGCCCACTATTCCGGTTATCGATGTGCGCCAGCGCCCTGCCGCCATGACACCCGAACTGCGCGCGATCATCGCCAGCGTTGATCTAGACGGACCGGTGTTGGACCAGCTGTCTCGCCAGCTGCGTGACCTACGGATCAGCGTTACCGATCGCTGTAACTTCCGCTGCAGCTATTGCATGCCCAAAAGCGTTTTCACGCGCGATTACACCTACCTGCCCCAAAGCGATCTGTTGAGTTTTGAAGAAATCACAACGATCGCAGAGGCCGCTACGCGCTTGGGCGTGAAGAAAATTCGCATCACTGGCGGCGAACCTTTGCTGCGTAAAAACCTTGAGATATTGATCGCCCAGCTCAGTGCACTGCGCACCACCGACGGCAAACCCCTAGATCTCACGCTGACCACCAATGCGAGTTTGCTTAAACGAAAAGCACAGCTACTGAAAGATGCGGGGTTATCGCGTCTGACCGTGAGTCTGGATGCGCTTGACGACGACATCTTCCGAAAAATGAATGACATGGACTTCCCCGTAGCGGACGTCCTTGAGGGCATTGACACGGCACTGGCTGTTGGCTTCAAAGACATCAAGGTCAACATGGTGGTTAAGCGCGGCACCAATGATGACCAAATCGTCCCTATGGCCCGCCACTTCCGCGGCTCAGGTGTTGCCTTGCGCTTCATTGAGTACATGGATGTCGGCGCCAGCAATGGCTGGCGTATGGATGAGGTTTTACCCAGCGCCGATGTGCTCGCATTGCTGCAAGCGCAGTGGCCCCTGGCATCGTTGCCGGCAAAGAGTAAAGGTGAAACGGCAAAGCGATATGGCTATCTCGACGCAAAAGGCGAGGTCGACTCTAGCCTCGGCGAAGTGGGCTTCATCAGCAGCGTCACGGAGGCCTTCTGCCACGAGTGCAACCGAGCCCGCTTGTCAACCGACGGCCGGTTGTTCGCCTGCCTGTTCGCCACGCAAGGGACCGATATCAAACATCTGCTTCGGGGCGAAGAGCCTGTTAATGCGGACTTCGTCGCGCGTTATCTTGCCCACACCTGGATGCAACGCTCGGATCAATACTCTGCATTACGCCAAGCAGGCGTTATCCCGGCAGGTAACGCAAGCGCCCGTATCGAGATGAGCTACATCGGCGGCTGATACAAATCAGTGGGACACCACGCCACGGTTTGCCAGTGCATCAGCCCGCTCATTGCCGGGGTCGCCCGCGTGGCCCTTGACCCATCGCCAATCGATGTGATGAGGTGAATTCGTCACCAAATCATCCAAAATTTGCCATAGATCGACGTTTTTAACCGGCTGCTTCGAAGCGGTTTTCCAGCCACGGGCCTTCCAACCTTTCACCCATTCGGTGATACCTTTACGAACGTATTCACTGTCTAAAAACAGTGTGACGTCGCAGGGACGTTTAAGCGCGCGCAACGCCTCAATAACGGCCATTAACTCCATGCGGTTGTTGGTCGTTAAATCCTCCCCACCGAATAATTCGCGTTCGATCCCTTCGGCCTTGAGCAAAACCCCCCAGCCACCAGGTCCTGGATTACCTTTACAGGCCCCATCCGTGTAAATGATTACTTTATTCATGCGTGGATCGTACCCGAGCCGAGCTCTTTACTGGCACCTTAACTAGCCGCCGTTGTCGACGCCAGGCGGGGCCCAGCAAGCGAGTCGCGCGCACGCGCTTGACCGCAATCAAAAAATACGCACTGGCCGCAAAGGGCCAAAGTGCGGACCCGGTGGCTTCCATCCAAGCGGTTCGATCGACCCAGGGTTGACTGTGCCAAGCTGGTCGATATAACCCCCGCTTCACAACCTCTACCACGAAACCCAGCAGTTTCAACCAATCACGGCAACGCCACAAACCAATCCAATTGGCTACCGGCGCGTCAAATGGCGATGCCTTTGCGCCAGATTTGATACCCAATCGCGTCGCCCAGTCATAACGTCGCTG
>JBMTSM010000109.1:0-6512 GCA_049448275.1 Burkholderiaceae bacterium | reverse complement strand
AATGTCTCCGGCGACAAGCAGCAATGGGGCTGGGCAGGGCGCGGGCGTCGGTATGCCGGGCTCGCATACCCTGCTTTACGCGGTGCCAATCAGCTGCTGAACGCGGCGGGTGTGCTGGCCGCGCTGGAGGCGCTGCGACCCCAACTGCCCGTGACGGCGCAGTCCATCCGGGCTGGTTTGTCACTGGTGAGCCTACCGGGGCGCTTCCAAATCGTGCCGGGCGAGCCTCAATTGGTATTGGACGTGGCCCACAACCCCCATGCCATGGCCACCTTGGTGGCGAACTTGGACGCTATGGGCTATTTCCCGGCGACCCACGTGGTGTTTGGGTGCATGGCGGATAAAGATGTCGCCACCATGCTGCAGAAATTGGGCCCGTTGGTTGACCACTGGTACTTTACCGACTTACCGCTGCCGCGGGCACTCGGCGCTGACGCGCTGGTTGCCCTGTCGGCATCGGTGCCCGGCTGTGAAAAAGCCAGCAAAATCAGCTATAACGACCCACAAAAGGCCCTTGATGCGGCCGTCGCGCAGGCAGCCCCCACTGATAGAATCGTGGTGTGCGGCTCATTCTTCACAGTGGGCGGCGTTTTGAAGCACGGCGTACCCAGACTCAACGCGAAGCATTTGGGCGGTAACGACGGTCAAAACACGTAAATTTCGGTTTTATTGAACGAAAGTCCTCTTCGGTTCCTCCCTATGTTCAAGTCTGCTAAAGAAGGTCGGTCCGAGCGCAATGAAAGCATCGATACGATTCGTCGTCAGGCGCAATATCGATTGGTGGGTACCGCTATTTTGGTGACCATCGCGGTCATCAGTTTCTCGTTGTTGTTCGACACAGCCCCACGGTCGTTGCCCGTTGACATGCCAATCGCGATTCCGGCAAAAGACAAAGTCGTCCCCATCACGCCGATGCCGACCACCCCGGTTGCAGCCGCCAAGCCCGCCGTCGATAACAACGCCGGTGGCGCTGAGACGGTAAAGCCACCCGCGATGGACAACACCGTAGCCGCAGTCAGTGCCGAGTCCGATGGTAACCGCCCCGACGAAGACAGCATCGCAGCGGCGGCAGAACAGGCCAAGCAGTTAGCCGCAGAAAAATCAGCCGCAGAAAAGTTGGCGGCGGACAAGGCGGCTGCCGACAAAGTGGCCGCGCAGAAGGCAGATACCCAGCGGGCAGAACGCATTCTCAACGACAAGCCTAAGGCCACCAACAAATTGGATTACCCCGACGATGGCAAGCGTCGCGTGATTCAAGTGGGCGCATTTACCGAAAACAGTTTGGCGCGTGCGCTTCGCCTCAAGTTAGAGAGAGCGGGTATCACCACGTTGGTGAATGTCGCCACGATTAATGGGGTACGTATGATCCGCATCCGCGTCGGCCCCTTCACCGACGCCAAAGAGCTCCAAATCTACATTGACCGCATCAAAGGCCTGGGCTTAGAGGCCCGTGTGCTGACGTACTGATAGCCCGAGGAATTCGTTTTGCCAGACTGGAGTCCACTGGATACCTTCATGGTGGCACTGCTGGTCGCCTCGGCGATTTGGGGGGCTTGGCGTGGGTTGGTTTACGAATTGTTGGCGATTGCCAACTGGTTGGTGGCAGCGGCGCTGACGGGTTTGCTCGCGCCGCTGGTGGCCGAATGGGTGCCATTCCTAGCGGGTAATGGGCTGTTGGCTGTGGCGGTGCGCTACGTCGTGGTGTTTGTGGTTTTTATTTTTGTGGGCGGGTTCATTGCGTCGTTGGTTCGGCGTGTGATTTCCAATTCAGGCCTGCGTCCGGCTGATCGGTCTTTGGGCGCCATTTTCGGCTTGGTCCGTGGTGTGCTGATTTTGTCTGTTTTAACTTTTTTGGTGTTTGCATTTGGTTTCCAAGCAGAAGCTTGGTGGCAAAGCTCGGTTGGTGCGCATTGGTTGAGCGCTGGGCTGCAAACGTTGAAACCACTTTTGCCGCAAGGCCTCGAAAGGTTGATCTCCTAAATGTGTGGAATCGTCGGCGTGGTCAGTCACGCACCTGTGAATCAGCTGATTTACGATGCCCTGCTTTTGTTGCAACACCGGGGTCAAGACGCCGCGGGTATCGTGACTCAAAATGGGCAAAAGTTTTACATGCACAAAGCCAAGGGTATGGTGCGGGACGTTTTTCGTACCCGCGACATGCGCGCGCTACCCGGGAACGTGGGTTTGGGTCAGGTGCGTTACCCCACCGCGGGTAATGCCGACAGCGAAGAAGAGGCGCAGCCTTTCTACGTGAACGCACCGTTTGGTTTGGTCATGGCACACAACGGCAACCTCACCAACGCCCATGCGTTGAAGGCCGAATTGTTCTCAACTGATCACCGCCACATCAACACCGATAGCGATAGCGAGGTGTTGCTCAACGTGCTTGCCCACGAACTTGAAAACGTCACGCGGGGCGTCCCGCTGCGGGCTGAAGACGTCTTTGCGGCGGTGCGTCGCGTCCACCTTCGGTTGAAGGGTTCTTATGCGGTGGTGGCACTCATTGCAGGTCATGGGCTTTTGGCCTTCCGTGACCCCTTTGGCATTCGTCCCCTGTGTTTAGGTCAGAGTGATGGCGCAGCCATGATTGCCAGCGAATCTGTGGCGCTGGAGGGCTCTGGTCAACGCTTTGTGCGTGATATCGATCCCGGTGAGGCCGTTTTCATTGACCTGCAGGGCCAGGTTCACGCGGTCCAGTGCGCCGAGGCGCCTAAACGCTTTCCGTGCTTGTTTGAGTTTGTTTACTTGGCGCGCCCCGATTCGCAACTCGATGGCGTATCGGTTTACCAGGCCCGCCTCAACATGGGTGAGACCCTGGCACAGCGCGTGGTATCTATCGTGCCGCCTGATCTGATCGATGCAGTGATTCCGATACCGGAGTCCTCACGCCCCAGTGCCATGCAATTGGCGCACCTCTTGGGTAAGCCTTATCGCGAGGGATTTGTCAAAAACCGCTACGTCGGTCGCACCTTTATCATGCCGGGGCAGGCGGTGCGCAAACGCTCGGTTCGTCAAAAATTAAACGTCATCGGCTCCGAATTCCGGGGGCGCAATGTGCTGTTGGTTGATGACTCGATTGTGCGTGGTACCACCAGCCGAGAAATCGTCCAAATGGCCCGAGATGCAGGCGCCCGTAAGGTTTATCTTGCCAGTGCCGCGCCTCCAGTGCGTTTCCCGAACGTCTACGGCATCGACATGCCCAGCCCGACCGAGTTGGTCGCGCACGGACGCACCGTTGAGGAAGTGCGCGAACTCATCGGTTGTGACGCTTTGATTTACCAAGATGTTGCTGGCTTGAAGCGCGCAGTCTCTGCGTTAAACCCCAAGCTCGATGGATTTGACGCTTCATGCTTTGATGGCATTTACTGCACGGGTGACATCACAGCCGAAGACGTGACGCGTATCAACCAAGGTCGTGCCGATGATCGTGCTGCTCAAGAGAAGCGCGATGAAGAGGAAGAAAACGCATGAGCTCGGACACATCTAAACGCCCCTCGAATTGGCATCCCGAGACCATTGCGGTGCACGCCGCGGTCGAGCCCAGTCAATATGGTGAAAATTCGGAAGCGTTGTACCTGACCAGTGGTTACGAGCAGCCCAGTGCCGAGGTGGCTGCCGCACGGTTTGCGGGCGACGAAGCGGGTTACACCTATGCCCGTTTGGGTAACCCCACGGTGGCCAGTTTCGAGCAACGGCTGGCCGCCATGGAGGGCGCGGAAGCCGCGATCGCGACGTCCACAGGCATGTCTGCGATTCTATTGCTCTGCATGAGTTTGCTGCGTAGTGGCGACCATGTGATTTGCTCACACTCGATGTTTGGTTCGACCATCAAGCTCATTGGTTCTGAGTTTGCAAAGTTCGGCGTAACCACCACCTTCGTGTCGCAAACTGACGCGACCGCTTGGCGTGCGGCAGTCACACCGCAAACTAAATTATTGTTTGCCGAGACCCCAACGAATCCGTTGACGGATGTTTGTGACATTGCGGCCTTGGCGCAAATTGCAAAAGACGCGGGTGCGGTGTTGGCCGTCGATAACTGCTTCGCCTCTCCCATCTTGCAAAGGCCTATTGATCTGGGCGCCGATATTGTGGTGCATTCAGGTACCAAATCTTTGGATGGCCAAGGGCGTGTGATGGCAGGCGCGCTGTGCGCCTCGCAAGCGCTGGTGGATGACGCTTTCTCGCCGCTTATTCGCAGTGCAGGAATGACGCTGTCGCCCTTTAACGCATGGGTGGTACTGAAGGGATTGGAGACCTTGGGCATTCGCATGCGAGCCCAGTCGGCCAATGCGCTGGCGCTGGCGGAATGGTTGTCCATGCAGCCCGCCGTCAACCGCGTCTTCTACCCCGGTTTGCAATCACACAGCCAGCATGCGCTCGCGATGCGTCAGCAAAGCAATATGGGTGGCGGGGTGTTGTCATTCGAATTGAAGGCAACATCGCCTGAAGCAGGTCGCGCTCAAGCCTTTGCGCTACTGAATCATTTGGAGTTGGCTAAGATTTGTACCAACTTAGGGGACACCAAAACCTTGGCATCACACCCTGCGAGCACGTCACATGGGCGGCTTACAGAACCGCAACGAGCCCAAGCAGGTATCAGTCAAGCACTGGTGCGCGTATCGGTCGGTCTTGAACATACCGATGATTTGAAAGCTGACTTTGCCCAAGCGCTGCGTGCGGTTGCTGGCTGAACCACATTTGTTATGACCACCGAAAATTCGACCCGCGTTCGAACGCGATTTGCCCCTTCTCCGACTGGCTTCATCCACTTGGGTAACATCCGCTCGGCGCTTTATCCATGGGCGTTTGCCCGCTCGACAGGCGGTGACTTTATTCTGCGTATCGAAGATACCGACCAAGCACGATCGACGCAGGCATCGGTTGATGTGATCTTGGAAGGCATGGCTTGGTTGGGCATGGTCCCCGACGAAGGCCCGTTCTATCAAATGGCGCGCATGGACCGCTACCGCGAAGTGCTGGCCCAGATGAAAGAGAAGGGCTTGGTCTACCCATGCTACATGAGCGTGGAAGCCCTCGATGCGCTGCGCGAGGCGCAAATGGCTGCGAAACAAAAGCCGCGCTACGACGGCACCTGGCGCCCGGAGCCCGGTAAGGTGCTGCCGCCGATCCCCGAGGGGGTAGAACCAGTCTGGCGCTTCAAAAATCCAACCGATGGTGTCGTGGCTTGGGACGACAAGGTGAAAGGCCGTATCGAGATTGCCAACGCCGAACTCGATGACCTGGTCATCGCACGCCCCGATGGCACACCCACCTACAACTTCTGTGTGGTCGTTGATGACATGGACATGGGCATCACGCACGTCATTCGCGGCGATGACCATGTGAACAACACACCGCGGCAGATCAATATTTTCGAAGCGCTGGGTGGACAACCGCCGGTATATGCACACTTGCCCACTGTCTTGAATGAAGCCGGCGAGAAGATGAGCAAGCGCAACGGCGCCAAGGCGGTGACGCAATTCCGCGATGAGGGGTATCTGCCAGAGGCCATGATCAATTACTTGGCACGACTGGGGTGGAGCCATGGTGATGATGAGGTTTTCTCGAGCCACCAATTCTTGGCGTGGTTTGATCTGGATCACTTGGGCCGAAGTGCCGCACAGTTTGACGAGGCGAAGCTGCGTTGGGTGAATGCGCAGCACATGAAAACAACCGATGACGAGGTCCTGGCGGCGCTGGTATTACCGCAGCTGCACGCCCGCGGTTTGAATCCCTCGCCCGAGGAGATCGGTCGTTTGCCGGCAATGTGTGGACTCTTAAAAGACCGCTGTGACACCACGGTTGCACTGACTGATTGGGTTGTGTCCTTCTTTAACCCGGTGACACCGGCTGCTGCCGATTTAGAAAAATATGTGACCCCCGAGGTCACGCCAGCCATTCACGCAATGGCCGATGCCTTAGCGGCGGTCGATTGGACCCGTGAGCAAATCAGTGCCTGCATGAAAACCGTGTTGAGCACCCACGGCCTCAAGATGCCTCAGTTGGCAATGCCCATCCGCGTATTGGTCATGGGCACACCGAACACCCCATCTGTTGATGCCATGCTGGCTCTGCACGAGAAAAAAAATGTGATTGAGCGGCTCAGAAGCTTCTGAAAAATGTTTTATACTTGCGGGCTCGGACGGCGTGACGGTTGCGACTGAAACGCCAGACGAATTTGAGGGGGTATAGCTCAGATGGGAGAGCGCTTGCATGGCATGCAAGAGGTCAGCGGTTCGATCCCGCTTACCTCCACCAAAAAAATGCAGCTTACGATTAAAAAACGATAGATCGTTGTATAATTTAAAGCTGTCGGAAATTCTAGGTTTTGACCCTATCGTCTAGAGGCCTAGGACACCACCCTTTCACGGTGGGTACCGGGGTTCGAATCCCCGTAGGGTCGCCAAGTTTGCAGTACTTGCGGAACGCCTCAAGCGTTCCTTAAAAGCTGTCCACGTGGAGTGGTAGTTCAGTTGGTTAGAATACCGGCCTGTCACGCCGGGGGTCGCGGG
>JBMTSM010000108.1:0-6537 GCA_049448275.1 Burkholderiaceae bacterium | reverse complement strand
ATTAAAATCCTGCTCTTTGGAGCTTTCAAATGCGCTTGCTTGGCCCCGGCCTCACGTTTGACGACGTTTTACTGGTTCCCGCGTTCTCCCAAGTTCTCCCCAAAGACACGCATCTCACCACGCAGTTCACGCGTGACATTACCCTGAATTTACCCCTCGTATCCGCTGCAATGGATACTGTCACAGAGGCACGTCTTGCGATTGCGCTGGCGCAAGAGGGTGGTATCGGGATCGTGCACAAGAACCTCACGCCCCAAGAACAAGCGGCTCAAGTCGCCAAAGTCAAGCGCTACGAAAGCGGCGTGCTCCGTGATCCCGTGGTCATCACACCCAACCACACGGTTCGTCAAGTGATGCAGTTGTCCGAGGAACTGGGCGTCTCGGGTTTTCCTGTTGTTGATGCGGGTAAGGTCGTCGGTATCGTGACTGGGCGTGATTTGCGCTTTGAAACCCGCTACGACCAAACTGTGGTCGAAATCATGACTCCCCGCGATCGGCTGGTGACTGTACCGGAGGGGACGACACCTGAGCAAGCCAAGGCGCTACTCAACAAGCACAAGCTTGAGCGGCTGTTGGTCGTTAACGATGCGTTTGAGCTGCGCGGGCTCATCACCGTGAAAGACATTACCAAGCAGCTGAACTTTCCAAGCGCGGCGCGCGATGAAGCGGGCAAATTGCGCGTGGGCGCCGCGGTGGGTGTAGGCGAGGGTACCGAGGAGCGTGTGGCCGCATTGGCCGCTGCGGGCGTTGACGCGATCGTGGTCGACACCGCGCATGGTCACAGCAAGGGCGTGATTGAGCGGGTGCGTTGGGTAAAGCAAAACTACCCACACATTCAAGTGATTGGCGGGAACATTGCAACCGGTGCAGCTGCATTGGCGCTGGCAGAGGCTGGTGCAGATGCCGTGAAGGTGGGCATCGGCCCGGGCAGTATTTGCACGACGCGGATCGTCGCTGGCGTTGGTGTCCCCCAAATTACCGCGATCGATAACGTTGCCACAGCTCTCAAAGGCACGGGCGTCCCCCTCATTGCCGACGGTGGCGTGCGCTACAGCGGCGATGTGGCTAAGGCCATTGCAGCGGGCGCCAGTACGGTCATGATGGGCGGTATGTTTGCTGGCACTGAAGAGGCACCCGGTGAGATCGTCTTGTTCCAAGGTCGCTCCTATAAGAGCTACCGTGGTATGGGCAGCATCGGCGCCATGCAACAAGGCAGTGCCGACCGCTATTTCCAAGAGTCGAGTACGGGTAATCCCAACGCAGACAAGTTGGTGCCCGAGGGCATTGAAGGGCGTGTACCTTACAAAGGCTCCGTTGTGGCGATTTTGTTTCAATTGGCGGGTGGATTACGCGCGTCGATGGGCTACTGTGGTTGCGGCTCCATTGCCGACATGCAGGCGCAGGCCGAGTTCGTACAAATCACGTCAGCGGGCGTTCGCGAGAGCCACGTCCATGACGTTCAAATCACCAAAGAAGCCCCCAACTACCGAGTCGAGTAACGGCGGGACCCCGCAGAAGGTTCAACTGAGGGCGCGGTCAAGGTGCACGTAGCCACCATCCACATGGACCCACTGGCCCGTGGTGTGGCTGGAGGCAGGTGACAGCAGGAACACAATCGTGCTGGCGAGCTCTTCCGGCGTTGACAAACGCTGCCCTAAGGGAACCTTCTGGGCAATCGATGCCAACTTGCCCTTGGGGTCATCAAAGGTGTTGATCCAGTTTTCGTACATGGTCGTCATCACTTCCGCGGGTAACACGGCATTGACGCGGATTTGGTAGCGGGCCAAAGAGGCAGCCCATTCGCGCGTAAGCGCCAATTGACCGCCCTTTGAGGCGCAATATCCGCTGGTGTCACCTTGGCCTGTGAGGGCCGTTTTCGACGCAACGTTCACGATAGCCCCCTTGCTTTGAATGAGAGATGGCAGGGTCAGGTGAGCCATGGTGTAGTAGTGGATCAAATTGCGCTCTAACGAGGCCGTGAACGCGGCTGGCCCCGCCATCAGGTCAACGCGGTCATTGATGCCCGCGTTGTTAACGAGACCATCAATTCGACCAAATGTGGCAACGACGTCTGCCACAATCGCGGTGACCGCGTTGTGGTCACGCAAGTCAACCGCATGGTGCCCGTACCGCACGCCAGTCGCTGTCAACGCGGTTGCCAAGTTCGCGGGCATTGGGTCAAGGCCGATAAGCACTGGGCATGCACCCTCGTTGGCCAGCGCAAGCGCCGTAGCGGCCCCGATACCACTGGTTCCGCCGGTGATGATGACCACATGGTCGCGCAGCTGTAAATCCATTTTGAATCTCGGTTTGTGTCGTTAATGCGGTGAGTCGTTGCCCAAGGCGGCTGGCGTTGGCGATAGGTTGTATACAGCGGTTGCGTTTCCGGACCAAAACTGCGTTTGTTCGGCGGCGCTGAGTTGGCGTTTAGCCCACTCGCGAGCAAAGTGACAGACGGCTGCGTAATCAGTTGCGAGGGTGCAGACGGGCCAGTCGGAGCCGAAGAGGATGCGGCTTGGCCCGAACGCATCCAATACCTCGTTGAAGCAGCGTGTCATGTTGTCATGCTCAATGGCCCCAAGCGGACCGCTTTGCCAATCGGTCTCTGTCACCAAGCCCGACAGCTTGCACACCACGTGCGGTAACTTCGACAGTTGTTTGATCTGCTGGCGCCACAGTTGCAGCGATCGGCTACTGCGCAATTGCGACGTTCTTAAATTGGGTTTGCCAAGGTGATCTAGAACCAACCAGTGGCGGTCATGGCGAGCACACAAGGTAACCGCCTCGGGCATTTGGTGTTCGAATACCAGTACGTCATAGGTCAGTTGATGCGCTTGTAACTGACGCAGGCCGCGGTTGAAAGCAGGTTGGGTGATGAAAGCGCTCACATCCGGTTCGTCTTGCAAGATGTGTCTGAACCCTTTCAGCTTTGGGTGCTCGAGCCAATTTGACAATGCACTTTCGACGTCAGGCAGGGTCAAATCGACCCATCCCACCACACCACAGACGCTCGGGTTGAGCGACGCCCAAGTCAGGAGTTGGTCGGTCTCTTCAGCGCGACTTTGCGCTTGTACCGCGATGCCCGCTGTCACCCCGTTCGCTTGCATCTCTGGCCACACTTGCTTTGGCAGCTGATGGCCTTTGAGAGACGCCATCGCGTCGTTGATCCAAGGCAGGTGAAGTGGATCGTAGTGCCAAAAATGCTGGTGGGTATCAATCACGTTCATGGCATGCCATTTGCAAGTAATAGCCTAAGCGCAAGATTTCTCGGTCGATGTGCACGGTAGGTAGGCATGAGGCACATTTTTGGTGCGCTTGGGCTCGAAAATTGGGAGTGAAACATGGAAGAAGTCATCAGCAAGTACGAAGCGCGATTCATTATGCAACGCCTTGGGCGCGGTGCTGAGTTCGATCATTTGTTGTACAACCTCTTGCCGACGCTCGTCGATGAGTGGGTCACGCAGGGTGTCGATGTATCGATTGAACATTGCTTCGTGCGTCGGGGTAATGCCTGCGCGCTGCGTATCGACTGCGTGTTGCCGGCTGGCACTGAGAGCCACACCATTTTGCTCAACAGTGAGCCTCGATTATTTGCAGTTTTCAACGGTGGAAAGTTACTCGATGTCGTCTCCAGTAACAAGCTCACGGGCTTTTTAAACCAACTGGTACGCAGCCGCGCGGGATGTCAAAATCAGGGGCATGTGCAACCGATATGAAAGCCCGACCGTTCGCGAAACTCAGATTCAGTGGGCAATCAGCAACGCCGCGGATTGGCCCGGGGGAGGCGTGTACCCCCGTTCGCTCGGTTACTTCATTCGTGCGGGGCAGTCAGGCCTCGAAGGCGTTGTGGGCCGATGGGGACTGATTCCACCATTTGCCACCACAGCGAATATCCCCTACAGCACCAATAACGCGCGCAGCGAAGAGGTCGCTCAAAAGCCGAGTTACCGCGATGCGTGGCGTCGCGGGCAGCGGTGCATCATTCCGGCAAATAGCTTCGACGAGCCGTGCTGGGAAACGGGTAAAAATGTGTGGTGGCGGTTTAATCGAGCAGATGGTCTGGCGTGGGGGCTCGCTGGGCTATGGCACACATGGGTCGACAAGCGGACGGGGGAGGTGATTGAAAGCTACACCATGCTGACGGTCAATGCAGACGAACACCCCATCATGGGACGCATGCATAAACCTGACCCTAAGTTGCCGCCCAATCAGCAGGACAAACGCAGCGTGATTGCGATCGCAGAGGCGGACGTTGAGCGGTGGCTGTATGAGCGCCCGCAGGGCGTTGCTGACCTTCTCAATCCGCCGTCGGTGGCGTTTATTGCAGGGCACGCGTTAGGGTAATCTACGGGTCACCTGAAGGTCAGGAAAGCCGTTAATTTTTGGTAACAATAGGGGGTGGTCACCAATTTGGTGTGGCCGACCCATCAGTGGAGAAACATATGGCGGTCGAATTAACTGTGAACGGTCAGCGCGTGGCGCTTGAGGCCAGTGCGAGCACGCTGTTGGTGCAGGCGCTGCGCGATCACCTCAAGCTGACGGGTACTCACGTCGGCTGTGACACTGCGCAATGCGGCGCTTGCACTGTGATTGTGAATGGCAACGCAGTCAAGTCTTGCAACTTGCTCTTGCAACAGGTCGCTGGTGCAGAGGTCACAACGATTGAGGGCTTGGCCTCGGCCGATGGCACCTTGCATCCCATGCAGGCCGCGTTTCAAGATTGTCATGGCCTGCAGTGCGGGTTCTGCACCAGTGGGATGGTAATGAGTGCGGTGGATCTGATCAAAAAAAATCCCAAGGCTACCGCAGCGGATATTCGTGAAGGCTTGGAGGGTAACTTGTGCCGGTGCACAGGCTACCAAAACATCGTGAAAGCCGTCCAACAAGCGGCCGCAGCACAATAAGGGAGCACACGATGCACGCATTCGAATACACCAAAGCCAACTCGTTGGATGATGCCGTCGCGGCACTGGCAGCCGGTGGGCAAGCACTGGCGGGCGGTCAAACCCTCATCGCCTCGCTCAAACAACGATTGGCTCAGCCCGATACCTTGATTGACCTGGGAGGCATCCCAGAGATCCAAGGAGTCCGTCGGGTCGGCGATGCACTCTGGATTGGCGCCATGACCACCCATCAAACGGTTGCCAACGATGCCACTGTGCAGGCAGCCATACCAGGGCTCGCGGTGCTGGCGGGTGGTATTGGTGACCGACAAGTCAGAGCGATGGGAACCATTGGCGGCTCAATCGCCAACAACGACCCCGCCGCTTGTTATCCCAGCGCCCTGATGGCGTTGGGCGCAACGGTGCACACCAACCAGCGTGAGTTACCTGCCTCGGATTTTTTTCAAGGCTTTTTCACCACTGCGCTCGATACCGGGGAACTGGTTACAGGGGTAACCTTCCCCATCCCACGCCGCTCAGGCTATGCCAAGTTCAAACAACCAGCTTCGCGCTTCGCGATTGTGGGCGTCTTCGTGGCTGACTTTGCTGGTGCGGGCGCACGTGTCGCTATCACCGGGGCGGGCGCCGGTGTCTTTAGGCATGCAGAACTGGAAGCAGCGTTGACGCAGTCATTTGAACCCAGTGCAATCGACGGTGTGTCCATCAGCCCAGACGACCTGAGTGAAGACATCCACGCGACCCCAGCCTACCGAGCAGCTCTGATTCGGGTGCAAACCAAACGCGCGGTTACACAAGCCTTGGCATGAGCTCTGCGGTGCCATCATCGGTTGAGGCGTGGGTTGACGCGCTAGAAGCGGTGGGGTATTTCGCCGATCGGCGCTTGGCCACCGCGGTGCATCTGGCGGTCAAGTTGGAGCGCCCTTTGTTGCTGGAAGGCGCGCCGGGTGTGGGTAAAACCGAGTTGGCAAAGGCGATCGCCCGCGTGCTGTCGCGCGATATGGTCCGCCTGCAGTGTTACGACGGTCTGGACCAGCGTGACGCCCTATACGAGTGCAACTACGCCGCACAGATGCTACACGCGCGCCTCATGCAATCATCCGCGACCGCTGATGAAATTGAGGCCAGCCTCTACAGTGATAAGTACCTCATAGCGCGACCGCTGCTGCAAGCGCTGCAAGCACCTGCACCAGGCGCTGTGCTTTTGATCGACGAGCTCGATCGCGCGGATGAACCCTTTGAAGCTTTTTTGCTGGAATATTTAGGCGAGCTGCAAGTCAGTATTCCGGCGTTTGGGACCATTCGTGCCGAGAGGGCACCAATTACGATTCTTACAAGCAATCGAACGCGTGATTTGAATGACGCCGTGAAAAGGCGCTGTTTGTTTCATTGGCTCGACTTCCCGAGTCGCAACCGTGAGCTCGCCATCGTGCGAGCGCGCTTGCCAGAAGTCGGCGTGCAGTTGGCGAAGCAAGTGACGACCTTTGTGCAACGCATGCGGGCGAGTGCGGCGGAGGTCGGCCTGGGTCGTGCGCCGGGGATAGCGGAAACCCTTGAGTGGGCGAGGGCACTGACAGCCCTCAATGTCGGTGATCTCGGGGCATCGGCGGTGACCGATACCGTGGGCGTCTTGTTG
>JBMTSM010000107.1:0-6564 GCA_049448275.1 Burkholderiaceae bacterium | reverse complement strand
CCGAGGGCGAGGAAATCGTAATAGTGGGGCGTCACATGGCGAAACGCTTGCGCGTGAGGGCCAACGCAAGCCAGAAGCCGGCCACCGCGTAAGCCACCAGTATCAGCACATGCGTGAGGGCATTACTGGGCCACTGATCCATGAACAGGGGGCGCACCAGTGCCACGGCATTCGCCAGCGGAAGCGCTTCAGCAATGCGAGCTACCCAAGGGGGCAGCTGGTTGAGGGGGAAGAACACCCCACTCAAAAACATCATGGGCGTTAAGAACAGGGTGAAGTAATAGGTGAAGAAGTCATAGCCTTTCGCCAGCGCATTGAAGACCAAGGCCAAGCAACTGAAAGTGATGCCCGTCAGGAGCAATACCGGCCAAGCCAACAGCAGGTGTGTACTGGTGCTGATGTTGAGCGCCAGCATGACCAACATGATGGCAGTCGTTGTGAACAGCGATTTGAATGCCGCCCACAGCATTTCGGCCAGCACCACGTTGTCAAGGCTGACGGGGGCATTCATGATGCCGTCCCACGTCTTTTGCACATGCATGCGCGAAAACGCCGAGTACAAGGCCTCGAAAGAGGCGGCATTCATGGCGCTCATGCAAATGCTGCCACTGGCTAAAAACAGCAGGTAGGGCACGGCGGCGCCGTTGAAGTTCACGCTGCCGACCAAGGCGCCCATGCCATAGCCGAAAGCAACCAGCCAAATCAGTGGTTCAGCGATGTTGCCGACCAAACTCGGAATTGCCAGCTTGCGCCAAACCAAAAAGTTGCGCATGAACACCGGGCGGAAAGAACCATCGAGTTTGGGCGCGCGCCAAGGATTCAGCGAAGGGCCTCCCCAGACGCGGCGGTAGCGCTTGCGGGGTTCCGTGGGCGGCGTTTCTTGTGCGATCTCAGTCATGGCTTTATGCGCCCTCCCTGATTTGGCGACCTGTGAGTTTTAAGAACAGGTCTTCGAGATTGGCGGGGCGATGTAAGGTGCGCAAACTGGGCTGGCGTGCCAGCTCAAGCAGCAAACTTGCCGCGTGGTGCGTGTAGAAGAAAACCGTGTCACCGACCAACTCGGCGCGGTCTGCGCGGGAGCGAATGGGCGCAGTGATCAGCTGCTGCGCACCCGGCCCGTACACCTCGACGACCTCTGGCTCAATGTGCTGGGCGATCAGTTCGCGGGGCGTTCCCTCGGCCAACTTGCGCCCGTGGTCAATCACCAGCAAGCGGTCGCACAGGCGTTCCGCTTCATCCATGAAGTGGGTGGTCAGCAAAATAGACTTGCCCACTTGCAACAACTGCTGCAAGCGCTCCCACATGAGGTGTCGGGCTTGCGGGTCAAGTCCGGTTGTGGGTTCATCGAGTACCAGCAAGCGGGGGTTGTTGACCAAAGCACGCGCCAGGCTGAGCCGACGCTTCATACCGCCCGACAACTCGCCTGGGCGGGCATTGGCTTTTTGTGCGAGTACCGCAAAGTCGAGTAGTCCTGGCGTGCGGGCACGGAGTTCATCACGGCCCAGGCCGAAATAGCTGCCGTAGACCCAAATGTTTTCTTCGCAAGTGAAGTCGGGGTCCAGGGTGTCCATCTGACTCACTACACCCAACTCGGCCTTGATGGCGAGCGCATCCTGCGGCATTTGCAGCGCTTGACCATGCACGCTGCTGTAGCCAATGTGGCCCGCATCGGGCGGCGTGAGTCCCAAGCACATGCGGATGGTGGTGGTTTTACCGGCGCCGTTGGGACCAATGATTCCAAGGCATTCGCCTGGCTTGATGGAGAAGCTAAGGTCTTGTACGACAGTGTTATCGCCGAAGCGCTTCACCAAGTTTTCGCAGTGAAGCAGTGGCGCCGCCTCGGTTAACGGGCGGGTGGCGTTGTCCATGAGTTCTTCATCCATGGCGACTAAGTCTAGCGCCTCCGAGCCCTTTTGTTGCTGCAGCGCATAGAATTAGTGCGACAAAAGTGGGCTTTTTAGCCAATCGTCCTGCTTGATCGCTGCAGTGATAAATCTTTCTTCTGATACAAGGGGTTTTTTGTGACATCTCGCCGTGCCGTCTGGACACAGTATGTGCTTCCCAAGAAAGCGCTCACCCGTTTTGGTGGCTGGGTCGCTGGCACGCCGATGGGGGTCATCACCACAGCCATCATCGCCGACTTTGTTCGGCGTTACCAAGTCGACATGATGGAGGCTGCCGAGCCAAACTTGGCCAGCTATGACACATTCAACGCCTTCTTCACGCGTGCGCTGCGTGAGGGCATCCGGCCCATCGCTGCGTCAGAGTGGGTGAGCCCTGTTGACGGGGCGGTCAGTCAGTTGGGGCGCATTGAGGCCGGTGAAATCTTCCAGGCCAAGGGCCACCGGTACACCACACAGGCTTTATTGGCCTGCGACGCTGCTGAAGCGGACGCTTTTTCACAAGGCCATTTCGCCACCATTTATCTGAGCCCCAAGGATTACCATCGCATCCATATGCCCTGCGCGGGCACACTCACGCGTATGACGTATGTGCCGGGTGACTTGTTCTCGGTGAGCCCGCTCACGGCAGCCCACGTACCTGGGCTATTCGCACGGAATGAGCGTGTCGTGTGCTGGTTTGACACCGCCCACGGCCCCATGGTGATGGTATTGGTGGGCGCCACCATTGTGGGCAGTATGGCGACCACTTGGCACGGCCGCGTCAATCCGCCGCGCACCCGGGATGTGCGCACATGGACCTATGCTGCGGGAGAGGTTAGCCTGGCGAAAGGTGCGGAGATGGGGCGCTTTATGTTGGGGTCTACGGTGGTAATGGTGTGGCCAGAGACGCCGCTTGAATTCAACACCGCATGGACGCCTACGCAGCCCGTGCGTTTAGGTGAGGCGATGGCCTCAGTGCCGGTCAACCCGTAGCAACCACAAGCCGGTCGCGATCACGACGCCGGCACCCAGCATGGTCAAGGCGTCAGGCAGCACGCCCCATAACAACAAGTCCAGCGCGACAGCCCAGCCCAATGCGCTGTACTCGAAGGAGGCGACCGTCGAGGCGCGTCCGTGTTTGAAGGCATCGGTGATGGCCAGCTGACCGATAAACCCACTGAGCGCCAGTGCGGGCATCAGCTGCCATTGCGCCGGGCTGAGTGCCTGCCAATGCGGCAATGCCAGCAAGGTGCCCCCGATCGACAGAAAACACATGACCCAAAAAACCTGACTGTCTGTGGAGTCGGTGCGTGACAGCCGGCGACTGATCACCGCGCTGGTTGCGTAGCACGTGGCAGCCACCAGCACCGCAAGCCCACCCCAGCTGACCATGCCCTCCGTTTGTGGGCGTAAAGCAATCAAGATACCAATTAGGCCCAGGCACAGGGCGATCCAGCGTACGGGGCTGGTACGCTCACCCAGCAAGGGCCAAGCCAAAATAGAGATGAGCATGGGGGCAATGAAAAAGATGGTGTAGGCCTGAGTCATGGCCAATGACTTGATGCCCACACTGAACGCCCACAGCATGGCAATGGCCAGCACCCCACGCATCATTTGCAGCGGCCATTTGATGCGCACAATGCTGTGAAAGCTATCGCGACGCCACAGGTAAACCGCCAACAAGGGGATCGTGACCAAGCCGCGCAGGGCAGCGATTTGCATGGGCGGCATGTCGACGCTGAGTAATTTAATCACCGCATCCATCATCCCAAAGGCACCCATGGCAATGAGCATCGAGATGATGCCGCGGGTATTACCCTCGCGCCTAAACATCACGACTCATTGGAAGGCGACTTCGTTGAAGCTGCGGAGTTTGCGACTGTGCAGGGCCTCGCCGGTCTGCCGCAGTCTTTCTAAAGCCAAGATGCCAATTTGCAAATGCTGACTCACGCGCTCGCGGTAGAAATGATTCGCCATGCCGGGGAGTTTGATCTCGCCGTGCAGCGGCTTATCGCTCACGCACAGCAAGGTGCCGTAGGGCACGCGAAAACGAAACCCATTCGCCGCGACGGTGGCACTCTCCATGTCCAGCGCGATCGCGCGGGACTGCGAGAAGCGTTTGGCTGGTGTGCTGCGCTCGCCAAAAAACGGCAGCAATTCCCAGTTGCGGTTGTCGGTGCTGGCAACGGTGCCGGTACGCAAAATGCGCTTCAATTCGGGGCCACTGAGTTGCGTCACGTCGGCAACGGCTTGCGCCAACGCAATTTGAATTTCTGCCAAAGGGGGAATCGGCACCCACAAGGGCAACTCTTCATCTAAAACATGGTCTTCACGCACATAGCCGTGGGCTAACACATAGTCGCCCAACGCCTGGCTGTTGCGCAGGCCTGCACAATGGCCCAGCATGATCCAAGCATAGGGCCGCAATACCGCGATGTGATCGGTCATGGTTTTGGCATTGGATGGACCAACGCCAATGTTGACCATTGTGATACCACCGCGATCCGCGCGGACCAAATGGTAAGCCGACATCTGTGGCGCACGCGGTGGCGATTGACCGGGTAAGCCCTGCACCGCTTCATGTAGCCAGGCGGCATCGGCATCGCTCAAGTTGACGCGGGGGGTGAGCACGTTGCCGGGCTCGATCAGTCCGATATAAGCGCTGTTAGGGTCAGCCATCAGGGCTTTGCCCAATGCGACAAATTCGTCAATGTAGAACTGGTAATTCGTTAACAGTACAAAGTTTTGAAACGCGTGCGGTGAGGTGCCCGTGTAGTGCCGCAACCGGTGCAGCGAATAGTCCACTCGTGGTGCGGTAAATAACGCCAGCGGCTTCGCAGCCTCTGGCAGCATGTCGTGGTCACCGTTTGCAATGGCGTCATCCATGGCCATCAGGTCAGGTAGGTCAAACACATCGGGCATGCGTGCACGGCGGCTGGGGGTCAGCTGGCCTTCGATGTGATCATTTTCTGCGAGTGAAAAATGCACAGGGATGGGCGTATCACTGACACCAACTTCCAATGCGACACCGTGGTTTTGCAAAAGCAATTCAAACTGTTGGCCGTAATACGAAGCAAATAGATCTGGGCGTGTCAGCGTGGTTTCAAACACACCCGCACCACTGACGAAACCATAAGAAAGCGTTTTGTTGGCGCCCTCCGAGTGCGCCACGCTGATGGTGCGCAAGCGAATGAACGGATAGAACGCGCGCATCCGAGTCGGTGTGTCGGAGGCGGTATCCGTGGCATCCACAAACGACTGCAAGCCGGCTCGCAGGTAGGCAATCCCTGCATCGTAGATGGCTTGAACGCGGGCCAAGGCCTGCGTTGCCTCATGAAAAGTCTCGGTGCTGAAGGCGGTTTGCGGATGCGTTTGCATGGATCGGTGGTTGAATCAGTAGGTGTAGACGCCACGTCCCGTCTTGCGGCCCAAATAGCCAGCGGCGACCATTTCCTTCAGAAGGGGGCAGGGGCGGTATTTGCTGTCGTTGGTCTCTGCCATGTAGACATTCATGACTGCCAGGCAAACGTCCAAGCCGATCATGTCGGCCAGCGCCAGGGGGCCGATGGGGTGGTTGCAACCCAACTTCATACCTTCATCAATCGCCTCGGGGGTGGCTAAACCTTCAGACAATACAAAGAATGCCTCGTTGATCATCGGGACCAGGATGCGGTTCACCACAAAGCCTGGGGCATTTTTAACGGTGATGGGCGTCTTGCCCAATGCGACGGCCAAGGCATGGACGGCATCGTGTGTCGCGTCGCTGGTTTGCAAGCCACGAATGATTTCAACCAACGCCATCATGGGCACGGGGTTGAAGAAGTGCATGCCGATAAATTGGCTGGGTCGGCTCGTTGCAGCTGCCAGTTTGGTAATGGATATCGAGCTGGTGTTGCTGGCGATGAGTGTATCCGCAGGCAGCAGTTGGTCGAGTTGTTGCAGGATTTGCACCTTTAACGTTTCGTTCTCGGTGGCGGCCTCGATGACCAATTGGCTCCCAACCAGAGCACTCATCTCGGTGCTGGTCTTGATCCGCGCGAGCGCTGCCGTTTTTTGGTCTGCCGTGAGTTTTTCTTTTTTAATCAGGCGATCTAAGCTGCCGCTAACGGTGGCCAAACCCTTGTCAACCGCGGCTTGGTTGATGTCAACCATCACGACATCGATGCCACAGGTGGCACAGGCCTGCGCAATGCCATTGCCCATGGTGCCCGCACCAATAATGCCGACGGTTTGAATACTTTGCATGCTTTGATCTCCAAAAATTGGGGGTGGGTAATTCGTGACTTGCCGTTTAGAAAACAGCCCTTTATATTGATTATTGTGCCTGATCGTTGTGTCGCTACGCTGACACGGGACACCTGACGCACCAGTGGCATGAAACCCTTGAGTAACCCATCTATGGCTGAATTTATTGTGGTTGGCGGCGGTTCCGCCGGCGCGGTGCTGGCGGCGCGTTTAAGCGAAGACCCCCATCACCACGTGATCTTGCTAGAAGCAGGCGCGGAAACCGCAAGCCCGTTGGTTGATTGCCCAGCAGGGCTGGCAGGCCTGGCCCTCACACGTGCATTCAATTGGGCTTTACAAACTGAACCACAGCCTGGGCTGAACAACCGGTGCGGTTACCAGCCCCGTGGCAAAGGCCTCGGGGGTTCCAGTGCGATCAACGCCATGATTTATGTTC
>JBMTSM010000106.1:0-6615 GCA_049448275.1 Burkholderiaceae bacterium | reverse complement strand
CCCACCGCACCCGCCAGACGGGTCCGGATGTTGCCATCTGACGAAACCGTCATGAGCGCATCGCGCCCGTTTAACCGTGTCGCGTAAATCAACATTTGACTGTTGGCCGCGAAGCTGGGGCTTTCGTCGGCTTCGGTATCGGTCAGCGCGCGGACGTCCCCAGATGCAAGGTCCATAACATGTACCCGATATGCGGATTCCACACGTGAGATGTATGCCATATAACGACCATCAGCGCTCAGCGATGGCGATGTGTTGTAGCTGCCCTTGAAGGTGACCCGGGATGCGCCACCACCACCAACGGGCATGCGGTAAATTTGAGGTGATCCACCACGGTTACTCACGAAATAGAGCTGACTGCCATCCGGCGAGAAACACGGCTCGGTGTCAATGCTTCTAGACGACGTGATACGTTTAGGCGGCGTGCCATCCTTTGAAAGCAGATAGACCTGCGAACTACCGGACAGGGTCAAGGTGGCGACGACTTTCTCACCATCAGGTGACCACGCGGGCGCAGAATTCGAACCCTTGAAATTCGCCATCAATCGGCGCTTACCCGTCGCGACGGTGTGGACGTAGATGACGGGTTTACGGGACTCAAACGACACATAGGCCAGTTCGCTGCCATCCGGTGACCAAACGGGCGAGACGATCGGCTCTGGGCTGGTCAAGGCGGGTTGCGCACCCTCACCGTCTGCATCAGCGACCCACAATTGATGTTTCTGACCGGTTTGCGTGACGTAGGCAATACGTGTGGAAAATACCCCCCGGATACCGGTCAACTTTTCAAAAATCGAATCTGCGACCTGGTGAGCAGCGAGCCGAGGTGATTCGGCTGTGACCGGCACACTAACGCCTCCCAAGTCTTCCCCGGCAACGACATCCCACAGGCGGTAACGCACATCCACCCGTCCATTCGCCGCTCGGTTGACACTGCCGGTAATCAGCGCGTCAATACCCCGCGCGCGCCATGGGGCCAAATCTGGCAGCGATGATTCATCCAAAGGATCACTGGTGACGGGTACCGCGCGGAACAGCCCGCTGCGCTCAAGATCCGCCGAGACGACATCATCGAATGCCGTCGGATGAGAAGAGCGCCCCCGGAACGGCGCGATGGCAAATGGCCGCTGTGTCAGGCCGATGCCCGCCACGTCAACTCTAAATTGGGCATGCGCCAAACCAGGGATGCCGAGACCTAATCCACCGGCGGCCACCAAGCTTTTGAGTGCCTGACGTCGGTCGAAGCCCTTGGTTTCAGTGGTTCCAGCGTGGCTTGGGTCAAGGTCGGCGTGTTGTTTGGGGCGCATTTGGAGGTCGGTTAATGGGTCTTAGAGGGGCTCAAAAAGCACACAGAGGCGTTAGGAATCAACGCGATAGGTTACATAATAAAGGATGCGCGGTAAACCCTACATTCCCCAGCACCGAAAGTCACACGCCAACCCTCGCAGAACCGCTCGCCCAACAGCCCCACTGACTTGAAAACCGACGCTACACCCTCCTCGGCAGACCCCAACACGCCAACCATGCCCAACCTGCTGGTTCGCTTGCAGCGCATCTGGCCCTACTTCAAGGGAGGCGTTCGAGGGTTAATCTGGATGACGCTCGCCACCTTGATTGCCGCGGCAACCGAGCCGATGATCCCGGCACTTTTGGAGCAGCTGCTGGACAAGGGGTTCGGACGCACAAACTTGAATCTATGGCTGGTGCCGCTGGCGATTCTGTCAGTTTTTGCAGTCCGAGGCATTGCTGTCTTTTTCGCGCAGTACCTGCTGTCGTATGTTGCCAACGGGGCAATGCTGGAATTGCGGCGTGCCATGTTTGCGCGCCTGACTGTCGCCGACCTACACCTCTTTCGCCGCGAAAGCGCCAGCTCTCTGTCAAACACGATTGTGTATGAGGTGCAAAACGGTACAACCCAGCTGATCGGCGCCGTATTGAGTTTGTTGCGCGACAGTCTGACATTGCTCGCGCTACTGGCCTACCTGTTTTATTTAAACTGGCAACTCACACTCATCGTGCTGTTGGTGTTTCCCGCCTTAACGATGGTGATGCGCTTGCTCTCGCGGCGTCTCTACCATGTCACTAAGCGCAGTCAGACGGCGACGGACGCGTTGGCCTACGTCGTAGAAGAAAACGTACTCGCCCATCGCATCATTCGCCTGCACGGGGCACAAGCCCAACAGGCCGACCGATTTAACGGCTTCAGTCAAAAACTCCGTGGCTTGGCACTGAGGGCGACGATCGCTTCAGCCGCGATGACGCCCATCACGCAACTGCTTGCTGCATGCGCCCTGTCCACGGTCATCGTTGTGGCCCTTTGGCAGTCCAGCGCGGGGGGCGCAACGGTAGGCAGTTTTGTCGCATTTGTCACCGCCATGCTCATGCTCGTCACACCCATTCGGCGTTTAGCAGACGTGGCGACACCCATAACACGCGGCGTCGCGGCGATTGAGCGTGGCCTGCTATTGATGGACAACGTTCCTGCGCAGGTGAGTGGCGATTACGCGCCGTCTGAAGGCCGCGGTGAGATCGATTTGATCGATACGTCCGTTCACTATGGTTCAACGACAGCCCCCGCGCTCAACGGCCTGACCCTGCACATCAAGCCTGGGCAAGTGGTGGCTCTGGTCGGCCCCTCGGGTGCGGGTAAGACAACTTTGATCAACCTGCTGCCGCGATTCGTCGACGCTTCAGCAGGCAGCGTAAAAGTCGATGGTGTTGAGGTTCGGGAATGGAATCTGACCGCACTGCGCAGGCAATTTGCGTTGGTCAGTCAAGATGTCGTCATGCTCAATGACAGCCTCGCCGCCAACATCACACTGGGACAAACGCTTGACATGCAGCGCCTGGAAGCCTGCATCGATGCGGCAAACCAGAACGACGTGGTGCGTGGCTTGCCTGACGGGGTCGAGACCCAACTCGGCCATAACGCTGCGCAATTGTCTGGCGGACAACGCCAGCGCGTCGCCATCGCGCGCGCCCTCTACAAAGATGCGCCGATTTTGCTTCTCGATGAGGCGACCTCGGCACTCGATAACGCGTCGGAGCGAATGGTGCAGGAGGCCATGACTCGGCTGATGAAGGGGCGAACAACCCTAATCGTCGCTCACCGTTTATCGACAATCGAGCACGCGGACCGAGTGATTGTGATGGCTGATGGGGAAATCAAAGAGGACGGGACACACACGACTCTTATGCAAGCTGGCGGGCTGTACACCCACCTTCATCAAAAGGCGGCGCAGAGTCAATCCGACACGCAACCCATCGACGACTAGCGCAAAACGATGTCGTAGTGCTCGGGTGACAAACTCGTGTCGGCTTGCAGCGAGACAGGCTTACCGACGAAAGCGCATAAGTCGCTCAGGTGCCCGCTCTCCTCCTCTTCCAGCATGGCAACTACCCGGGGATGAGCGATCACAGTAAATTGCGTCGGATTGAAGTTGCGCGCCTCCGTGAGCAGCTCCCGCAAAATTTCATAACACACCGTTCGCGCCGTCTTGACCGCGCCGCGACCGTGACAGGTGGGACAGGTATCACTCAAGACTTGCGACAAGGATTCACGGGTTCGCTTGCGTGTGACCTCCAGCAAACCCAGCGGTGAAAACTCGCCCACCATGGTCTTGGTGCGGTCTCGTCGAAGGTGTTTCTTGAGCTCCACGACCACAGCCTCGCGGTGACTCTCCTGGGTCATATCGATGAAATCAATGATGATGATCCCACCAAGATTACGCAAACGCAATTGGCGCGCAGCGGCTTGGGCTGCCTCTAAGTTGGTCTTGAAGATGGTTTCTTCGAAATTTTTTACGCCGACAAATCCGCCCGTGTTCACATCAATGGTGGTCAGTGCCTCAGTTTGATCGATCACCAGGTAGCCGCCCGATCGCAAGTCAACCCGCCGTTGCAGCGCCACGGCGATCTCCGCATCGACGTTGTAAAGATCAAATAACACCCGCTCACCAGTGTAGAGAGACAATTTCTCCGAGGTGTCAGGCGTGAACGTGGCGGCGAATGTCTGCAACTCGGCCAATTGCCCTTTGGCGTCGACTCGAATGTGGGTCGTCTCTTGCGTGCTGAGATCACGCAATGCCCGCTGCGCCAACGATAACTCTGCATGCAACAAACTGGGGGCAGGTTGACGTTTACTGCTATCGCGTATCTGTTGCCACATCTTGCGCAGATACGTGATGTCCTGTCCCAACTCGTCATCGGAGGCGTCCTCTGCGTTCGTACGCAGGATATAGCCGCCGCCCTCGTCACCGCGCAACCGCGTGAGGCGGCCCTTGAGATCTTGTCGCAACTCAAACGGGATCTTCTGCGAAACCCCAATGTGATCGTCTTGGGGTAGGTAGACCAGCAGGCGTCCCGCAATGCTAATTTGCGCGGTCAAACGCGCACCCTTGTTACCGATGGGATCCTTCAATACTTGAACGAGTATGGACTGCCCCTCAAACACCTGACGCTCGATCGGTGGTGCAGCAGCGACTGCCTCCTCAGCACCAGACTCCCTGTTGTGGCGGGCGTTCAAGTTAGGCAGCAAATCAGCAACGTGAAGAAAAGCAGCCCTTTCAAGACCAATATCTATGAACGCCGACTGCATGCCTGGCAACACGCGCGTAACTTTACCCATGTAGATGTTGCCAACCAAGCCGCGCTCGAGGGTTCGCTCGATGAAGACATCTTGCACCGCGCCGTAACCAATGACTGCGACACGTGTCTCTTGTGGCGACCAGTTGATGAGAATCTCTTCGTTCATGGCGACACAACCAACTCAACACCGGCGGCCTCTAGCAATTGGCTGGTTTCATAGGCAGGCAGTCCCATGATCCCGCTGTAACTGCCATCGATGCGGTCAATGAACAGGGCCGCAACTCCTTGTATGCCATAACCACCCGCCTTACCAAACGGCTCCTCTGTCGCGACGTAGCGGTCAATTTGTCGCGCGGACAGGATTGAGAAGTGAACCTGTGATCGACTCACACGTTGGAGCGAGAGCCATTGTCCGTTTGCATCCCAATACCCAACAGCGACAGACGTCAGCACCTCGTGCGTTTGACCCGACAGCTTGGTCAAAAGCCGCTTGGCGTCATCAATGGACTGTGGCTTACCCAAAATCTCACCGTTCAAGGCAACCGTGGTGTCAGCGCAGAGGATCGGCATCGGTGCCAGCTGGCGGCGGAGCAGCCTCGCCTGCGCTGCACTCAACTTGGCTCGGGTCACTCGGCTCACATACTGGAGCGGTGTCTCACCCTCGCGCTCAGCCTCCAAGGCCTCCGAATCCTCGTTTGACTCAGGCAACAACAACGTTGCGGATACCCCCCACAGGCTCAGCAAATCACGTCGCCTTGGGCTCTGCGAAGCCAAGTAAATTTGTGCGGGCATAGTCTGAACCAATCGATTAATTACTCACGATGATACGGGTGATTGGCGTTGACCGACCAAGCACGGTACAACTGCTCCACCAATAAAACCCTTGCCATGGCATGCGGCAGTGTCAGGCTAGACAACCGAATTTGTTGATGGGCTTGGCGTTTGAAGTCAGGGTCAAGGCCATCAGGGCCACCGATGATGAGCGCCACGTCGGTGCCACCCATTTGCCAATCAGTCAGTGACTTAGCCAATTGTTTGGTGGACAACGCGTCACCCCGCTCGTCTAAAACCACGATGCGCACGCCCTTTGGGATTTGCGCCTCGATTCGCTGCCGTTCAGCCGCCATGATGCCCGCCACATCGTTTGAATGGCGGGGTTGCGTTTTAACGAGCCGAACCTCCAGTTTGATCTCAGACGGGAAGCGCTTGGCGTAATCATCAAAGGCGACTTGCGCCCAATCGGGCATCTTTTGCCCAACGGCAATCAAGATCAGTCGCATCTTGCTCGCGTACGGACTTACTTTTTAGCAGCAGGGTTCCGCGGCGCTGTCTTAGCGGGTGCTTTGTTGGCTGCCGCTTTTTTCACCGGCGCCTTTTTAACCGCAGCCTTAGGCGCGCTGGTTGCTTTTTTTGCGGCCGGGGTTTGCTTAGCTAATTTCGGCGCGTTAACGACCACCTTCTTCATCGGCGCCTTTTTCGTAGCAACCTTTTTTGCAGTCGCCGTTTTGCTCGCCGTCTTCTTCGCCGTGGTCACAGTCTTACCGGCCGCCTTCTTTGCTGCCGGTCTCTTCAAAGCCGTCTTTTTAGCAGGCGTCGTCTTCTTGGCGGCTTTCTTTGTCGGCTGATCATCCATCGCATCTGCGGATGCCTTCACCAAGCCTTTGGCCTTCGTCAACTTGATCCGTACAGGCTTCTCACCCCAGATCTCCTCAAGCCGGTAGTACTCACAGATGATCGGCTGCATCACGTGTACGACCGCGGACCCACAATCCACAATAATCCACTCACCGTTGCTCTCCCCCTCCACCCGAGGCTTGGGATAGCCAGCATCGCGCAATTGATCGCGGACACTGCTGGCCAGTGCCTTGGTCTGGCGGTTTGAGCTACCGCTGACGATGATCACACGCTCGAATAGCGCGGACAGATGCTCGGTATCAAAGACCACGATGTCTTTGCCCTTCACGTCCTCTAGTGCATCAACAATGAGGCCTTGCAGGGCGATGACATCAGCGGTTTTTTTCATAAGTA
>JBMTSM010000105.1:0-6634 GCA_049448275.1 Burkholderiaceae bacterium | reverse complement strand
CGAAGAAAAATCGAAATAAGGGGTCATTGAGGCGCGGGTCAGCCGCTGCGGCACCAGCCTTGCTGGTTTGAATACTCACCACCGCCGGGGAGGCGGTTTGCGCCGCACCGCGCAAGCTGCCCTCTATGGGGCCGGTTGGTACAGTGCCCTCTCGTTTCAACAATAAACCTGAGGATGCGGTTGCGAGCGATGGGTGCCCAGCCAACCAGTGCGGCTTTAGTGTTAAAACCACAAAATAAACCGCCAAAAGAACGGTGGTGGTTTGCGTGAAGATAAGCCAAATTCGTTTCATGGCAACATTGTCGCGCGTCTGCCGCATTTTTGGGTTGGCGTACGCTTGAAATTGATTAATCGATTCGCTCAGACATATGACATCTCACCCTATTGCTCACGCAATCGATACCGCCGCGCTGCTCGCACAAGCCGATTCGTGGCTGCAGCCGGCGCTGTTTAAAGATTACGGGCCCAACGGTCTCCAGGTTGAGGGCACGTCGCAGGTGACCCACTTGGTCTCTGGCGTGACGGCCAGTTTGGCGCTGATTGAGCAGGCTATTGCCGTAAAGGCAGACGCCATCTTGGTTCACCACGGCCTATTTTGGCGTGGGCAGACGGGTGTGGTCACGGGGTGGATGCGGCAACGCCTGGGTCGCCTGCTGGAACACAATATCAACTTGCTGGCCTACCATTTGCCCCTGGATGCGCATCCGTTACACGGCAACAACGCGCAGCTGGCGCGGCAACTGAGCCTACAGCCACTACCCGAACTGAACGGTCGGTTTGGTGATCAAAGGCTGGGCTGGCTGGGGACGTCATCCGATAAGACGGTCGGTGCGCTGGCGGCAACTGTGCGTCGCTGTTTATCGCGCGAGCCCATTGTTGTGGGAAATGCAGAGCGCCCTATACGCACCGTGGCATGGTGTACCGGCGGTGCCCAAGGCTTTTTTGAGGCCGCGATTGCGGCGGGTGCGGACGCCTTCATCACAGGGGAAATTTCGGAGCCCCAAGCGCACATTGCACGCGAGACGGGCGTTGCATTTTTGGCCTGCGGGCACCACGCGACGGAACGCTATGGTGCCCCGGCTTTGGGTGAGGCCTTGGCGCAAACGTTTGGCATTCAGCACACCTTTATCGATTGTGACAATCCCGCATGATCAAGCCGAATTCACGCCCGGGGACTGTCAGCCCGATTGCTGTTTCTATGGGAGATCCTGCGGGCATCGGGCCCGAGATCATTTTGAAAGCCTGGAAACGCTGGATTTCGCCCGATCACCTGGCAAAAGCCAACGGGTTGGTGCAGCCGCTTTGGGTGGCGGGCCACCCCTCATTCTTTGAGGCCGCGCAGGCGGCGAGCCCAGCGCTATCTGGGCTGACGGTGCTCACCGTTGATACCCCCCAACAGGCGTGCGAACTTTGGGTCGACAACCCCCGTAATCAATCGTTGGTTGTTGTGCGCGCCAATTTTGGCAACGAAGTTGATCACGTTCAGTGGCCATCTGCCGTGCCCATGGGGAAGGTTTCGGCTGCGGCCGGTCGCTGGGCGGCGCAGTCGATAGCGGTTGCGGCGGCCGCCTGTTTAGCGGGGCAGGCGAGGGGCATGGTGACGGCCCCGATTCACAAAGTGGCCTTTGAGCAAGCCGGCTACGCCTACCCGGGACACACCGAATTTTTACAGGCATTGGCAGCACAACACCACGGGGTGCCCGTTGAGGCGTTACCGGTGCGCATGCTGCTTGCCAATACGGTTTTACAAACGGTTTTGCTCAGTATTCATGTGTCCTTGCGCGATGCGCTGGCGTTGATAACCGCTGAAAACTTGCGGCAGACCATTGAGATAGCGGGCCAGTCGGTACCAGCGATCCATGCCGTCAAGCGCGGGACATCCCATACAAAACCGCGGATCGCGGTCGCTGGCGTCAACCCCCATGCCGGTGAGTCGGGTCGGTTTGGTCGTGAAGAGCTCGATGTCATGGCCCCCGTCATCGCAGCGGCACAGGCACAGGGGATCGATGTACACGGCCCCATTTCCCCTGATACGGTGTTCATGCGCGCCCGTTTGGGCGAGTTCGATGTGGTCATTGCGGCTTACCACGACCAGGGGCTGATACCGGTGAAATACTTGGGTGTGGATGAAGGGGTGAATGTGACACTGGGTTTGCCATTCATGCGGACCAGCCCAGATCATGGGACCGCTTTCGAAATTGCCGGTCAGGGTCTTGCCAGCCCGGAGAGCTTCTTGGCAGCCTTGGATTGGCTTGACCGCTGGGTGACTTAATGCTTTTGAATTGGTTTCAACCCCAGGGAAGTCTTTGCGTGGGTTGAAAATTGGGTCCTGGCTCCAGTACAATGCGAGGTTGTCCCAAGGGTTTACCCTCCGATCAGTCCTCTCACCGAAAGAGTTTCATGAGCGAAGCAAAAGTTGATAATGGTCGCCGCACGTGGTTGATTACATCTGCCGCCATGGGTGGTGCCGGCGCTGCAGCCGTCGCGGTCCCGTTCGTAAGTACCTTTAGCCCGTCAGAGCGCGCAAAAGCCGCCGGCGCGTCGGTTGAAATCGATATTTCCAAACTTGCCCCAGGTGAAAAACTCACGACTGAATGGCGCGGTAAGCCCGTTTGGATCTTGCGTCGCACGCCTGAAATGCTGGCGACGCTCGAGAAAGACGAAGCGGATTTGGCAGATCCCAACTCAGACCGCACGGCTTATCCCACGCCTAAATACGCCAAGAACCGTCACCGTTCGATCAAACCTGAGATTTTTGTGGCCATTGGCATCTGTTCACACCTTGGGTGCTCACCTTCAGATAAATTGGTGCCTGGTGCGCAGCCATCATTACCCGATGACTGGCCCGGTGGCTTCTTGTGTCCTTGCCACGGCTCGACTTTCGACGTCGCCGGTCGTGTTTACAAGAACAAGCCAGCGCCTGACAACTTGGAGATCCCGCCCCACATGTACGTCTCCGATTCGGTGATCTTGGTGGGTGAAGACAAGGCGTCCGCGTAAACGTTAATGCATTTCGGATGCGCGAAGGCGCATCGTTTTTGAGGCACAAAAAATGGCTGAATTTAAAGAAATTGCTGCAGATGCACCTCCCGCGCAAAAGCTGCTCAATTGGGTCGACAACCGCTTCCCTCTGACCAAGCTCTACAACGAGCATTTGGCTGAGTACTACGCGCCAAAGAATTTCAACTTCTGGTATTTCTTCGGCTCGTTGGCCTTGTTGGTGCTCGTGATCCAAATCGTGACTGGCATTTTCTTGGTCATGCACTACAAGCCCGACGCGGCGCTGGCGTTCGCATCGGTCGAATACATCATGCGGGATGTGCCGTGGGGCTGGTTGATCCGCTATATGCACTCAACGGGCGCGTCAGCGTTCTTTGTTGTGGTGTACATGCACATGTTCCGTGGTCTCATGTACGGCAGCTACCGCAAGCCACGCGAGTTGGTGTGGATTTTCGGCTGCGCGATTTTCTTGTGCCTGATGGCAGAGGCGTTCATGGGCTACCTGTTGCCATGGGGTCAAATGAGCTACTGGGGTGCGCAGGTGATCGTTAACTTGTTCGCTGCGATTCCTTTCGTTGGGCCTGATCTGGCCTTGCTGATTCGTGGTGACTTTGTGGTGGGCGATGCAACCCTCAACCGCTTCTTCAGCTTCCACGTCATCGCTGTGCCATTGGTTTTGTTGGGTTTGGTGGTTGCGCACATCATCGCGCTGCACGAAGTCGGCTCAAACAACCCCGATGGCGTTGAAATCAAGGCCAACAAGGACGCGAACGGCAAGCCATTGGATGGCATTCCCTTCCATCCTTACTACACGGTGCATGACATCCTCGGTGTTTCCGTATTCCTGATGGTGTTCTCTGCGATTGTGTTTTTTGCACCTGAGTTGGGCGGCTACTTTTTGGAGTACAACAACTTCATTCCAGCTGACCCGCTGAAGACGCCAGCGCACATCGCACCAGTCTGGTATTTCACACCGTTCTATTCCATGTTGCGCGCCATTACCTCAGAAATGATGCTGGTGCTGATGGCTTGTGTGGCTCTGGCTGCGTTGTTGGCTGTGACCAAATCGAAACTGTCTGGTTCTGCGAAAGCAGCGGTGCTGGTGGTGGCGGTTCTCTCGATTGCTGCGATGCTTGCAACTGACGCTAAGTTCTGGGGCGTGATCGTGATGGGTGCCGCCGTTGTAATCTTGTTCTTCCTGCCCTGGTTAGATTACAGTGAAGCCAAGTCCCTTCGCTACCGCCCAACTGGCCACAAGTGGATGTATGCCATCTTCGTGATTAACTTCTTCATCCTTGGTTACTTGGGTATCCAAGCGCCGTCCCCCGTATTTGAGCGGATGTCGCAAGTTGGCACATTGTTCTACTTTGGCTTCTTCTTGCTGATGCCCTGGTGGAGCCGTATGGGCCAGTTTAAGACGGTGCCCGATCGCGTTGTTTTCCAAGCCCACTAAGCCCAGCGGAGCCTTACAAATGATTAAAAAATTACTCCTCGCTTTGGCTCTGAGTGTCACAGTGGTCACACAGGCGTTCGCTGCAGGTGGCGGTGTCGCTTGGGACAAAGCGCCCAATCGAACCAACGACATGGCTGCCTTACAAAACGGCGCCAAGATCTTTGCGAACTACTGCCTCAACTGTCACGCCGCGTCCTACATGCGTTTCAACCGCCTGCAGGACATCGGCCTGACCGACAAGCAGATCAAAGAGAACCTCAACTTTATCTCGGATAAAACAGGTGATTTGATGCAGATCACGATGGATCCGATCGAGGCTAAAAAATGGTTCGGCGCGACCCCTCCTGACCTCAGCGTGATCGCCCGCTCGCGTGCCGGCTCCAATGGCTCAGGTGCTGACTACCTCTACAGTTTCCTGCGGGGATACTACCGTGACCCGTCAAAATTGACTGGTTGGAATAACGTGGTATTCCCCAATGTGGCCATGCCCAACCCTTTGTGGGAGTTGCAAGGCGAGCGTGAGGTTGTCTACAAGACCGTCGAATCACATGGCCACGAAGCGCAAGTATTTGCAGGCTGGAAAGATGCCAAGGCAGGCACCATGGATCAACGTGAGTTCAACGACAACATTGGTGACTTGGTTGCATACCTTCAATGGATGGGTGAGCCCGCACAAAATACGCGCGTTCGTATTGGTGTGTTCGTGTTGTTCTTCTTGGGTATCTTCACTTTGATCGCATGGCGCCTGAACGCAGCGTTCTGGAAAGACATCAAGTAAATCTTGGCGGGGCACGCGCCCTGCTGTTCAAACAGTGGTGCAGTCGTCAGCTGGCGACGCCACTGTTTTTTGTTTAGGAGTTCCTGCTCATGATGGTTTTGTACTCTGGCACCACGTGCCCCTTTTCGCATCGTTGCCGCTTCGTGTTGTTTGAAAAAGGCATGGATTTCGAGATTCGGGACGTTGACCTTTACAACAAACCTGAAGATATCGCGGTTATGAACCCCTATGGTCAGGTGCCTATCCTGGTTGAGCGCGACTTGATTTTGTATGAGTCCAACATCATCAACGAGTACATCGACGAGCGGTTCCCACATCCCCAGTTGATGCCCGGTGACCCCGTTGACCGTGCACGTGTTCGCCTCTTTTTGCTGAACTTCGAAAAAGAACTCTTTACGCACGTCGCGGTGTTGGAGTCACGCAATAACAAAGGTAACGACAAGACCTTGGATAAGGCACGCGCCCATATCCGCGATCGCTTGACGCAGTTGGCGCCCGTGTTCTTAAAGAACAAATTTATGTTGGGTGAGAATTTCTCTATGCTCGACGTGTCAATTGCGCCGCTGCTTTGGCGTTTGGATATGTACGGCATTGAGTTGAGTAAAAATGCAGCGCCGCTGTTGAAATACGCGGAGCGTATCTTCTCTCGTCCCGCCTACATCGAGGCGTTAACGCCCTCCGAAAAGGTGATGCGCAAATAAGCGATGTCCTCATCGATGCCGCAAGACGATTTACCGCAAACCAAGCCGTACTTGATTCGGGCAATTCACGAATGGTGTTCGGATAACGGTTTCACCCCCTATTTGGGGGTGGCGGTTGATGCCTCGGTTGATGTGCCGATGGCTTACGTGACCAACAATCAAATCGTCCTAAATATCAGTTACGGCGCGACCGACGCGCTGAAAATGAGCAACGACCTCATTACCTTTAAAGGTCGCTTTAATGGCCAGGTAAAGGATCTGATGATTCCGATCGCCAGGGTGGTTGCCATCTACGCCAAGGAGAATGGTCAGGGTATGGCGTTTGAGGCAACCGAGGCGGTCTTTGCGTCGGAGCCAGTGGCCGAAGAAGTGCCTGCGGCCGCACCGATTATCGCCCTGGTCAAGCGGGATGATGCGGTGTCTGAAGAGTCATCATCGGATCCAGAGACTGACCCGCCGCAAGGACCAGGACGGGGTGGTTTGCGTCGCGTCAAGTAGCTGCTGACTTGGCAACGCGGCGAAAAAACGACTTAAACGCAGGTCTATTTTCGAAACCGTCATTTGATAAAGTAGAATACAAAGCGCGCCGATTTAGCTCAGTTGGTAGAGCAACGGTCTTGTAAACCGTAGGTCGTCTGTTCGAGTCAGACAATCGGCACCAAATTCCTTTTGGCAATTCAGTGGGTTACCTTGACCCGAATG
>JBMTSM010000104.1:0-6677 GCA_049448275.1 Burkholderiaceae bacterium | reverse complement strand
TCTCGCCAATGCATCAGCGCCCAATAACAGCACACCGCCCGTTAAGCTCGAAAGTAACAGCAGCGAGCGGTGTTGACACGGTAACCACGCCCTTACCACGTGCGGCGCTGCCAGCCCTACAAACGCGATCAGTCCGGTGTGCGCGACTGCAGCACCCGTCACCGTAGCCAACAACACGATGTAAGTTGCATTCACGCGGGACAGCGGGATACCTAAGCTGCGCGCGGTGCGCTCACCCAACTGCAAGGCGTCCAGGGGCTTCGCAAACGTCGCTGCGATGACCATGCATATCGCACCGACCACCAACAACCGCCCCACCGCCGACCAGTTCAAAAGCGCCGTCGAACCCAACATGAAGCCCTGCATGTTGAGTAAGACGTTCGGTGCAATAAAGGTCAGAAAAGACGTCAAGGCACCCAGCACCACCCCCACCACCACGCCCCCCAAAAGCAAACGCGTACCTTGCGCAACGCCACCAGCTAAAGTCACTGTCAGTATCACAGCCAACAAAGCGCCGGTGAACGCAGCCCCCGTTAACCCGAAGGCCATAAAGCCGCCCCAAAAGGCAGCTCTCGACACGTCAGCACCCAGCCAACTGGCCAACGCCAGTGCAATTGCGACAGCAAGTGCTGCACCTGACGAGCTACCCAGCAAATACGGATCAGCCAACGGATTACGAAAAATGGCCTGTGCAATCGCACCGGCCAACCCCAAAAGCGCACCAGCGGCCCAAGCCCCAATAGAGCGTGGCGCACGGATCTGCCAAATAATTTCGGAAGTAATAGGGTCGCTGGTCAAGCCCCACGGCCACCGCAGCGTGCCGTCACCCACCATCAAACCCAAACACGTCAGCCCACCGGCCGCGAGCAACAAGGTCAGCGCCACACTAACAGCAGACGGTGTGTTGCGGGCGTTCATCGCTGGGAGTCCTTTGACGCCGGCCATGAGCGCTCTAACTGGTTGATGCAACGCACCAACCATTGCGCACCCGCGACCAGTCGTGGGCCGGGACGCACCAGAGCATCGGCCTGCACTTGGGGCATCGCGCACACCTGTCTGTTAGCAATCGCTGGAATGCCAGACCAACCAGGGCGTTGCGTCAAACGCCTAAAGGACTGTTCGGAAACCACCAAAACATCGGGATTAGCGCGAACCACCCATTCGGGGCTGATCTTCGGAAATGGCCCGAGGCCACTCGCGATCGCGTTATCGAAGCCCAGTCTCGTCAGCAGCTCACCAACAAATGAATCTGGCCCTGCCGCGTAAAGCTCGTCACTGACCTCAAAATAAACCCGCGCACCCAACCACGATGCATCAACCGACCGCTTGAGAACCCCAAGATCCGATTGCAATTGTGTAAACCGAGCGTCTGCTTCGGCAATACCCAGTGCCTCACCCAACGCGCGGTAGGTACGCGCGAGGTCGGCCATTCGCTTGGGCTCGAGCGCCAAAACAGGTAAGCCCAAATCACGCAAACGCGCGATCACACGAGCGGATGGCGCCATCACAATCAAGTCGGGACGCAAGCGCAGAATGGCCTCCAACTGTGGGTCTAAACCACCGCCAACCACGGCGACATTCGCTGTTTCAGGTGGCCAATTCGTGTAACGGTCAATCCCGACCAAACGATCGCAAGCGCCAAGGTCGCATACAACCTCCGCCAGCGACGGTAGCAAGGTGACCACGCGCGTCGCAGGCTTTGACAGCGTCAAGGCCATGCCGTCATCACCTACCACCGTTAAAGCAGAGGCCGGCGCTATGGCGCACACAAGTGTCAAAACACCCGCCACGAGCGCCCTGTAGAGCGTCCGCATCTCAGGCCACCATCCCATGGTCACGTCCCCACTGGCAGATAAAGCGGTGCAACTGGGCCACGCCATCGGTCAGTGCTGCAGGGCCAGGCTGCAGAATATCAGCCGACTTGATCTCATACACACGGTCTTCTTGGACAGCGGGGATAACATCCCAGCCCAATCGAGCCTTCACCTTTTCAGGCCTGAACTTTTTACCGCACCAAGAACCCACGATGATGTCGGGAGCACGTTCAATCACCGCGCTGTTATCGGCAATGATGCGGTTCTTACCCAAGCTTTGTTGACCCAACTCAGGAAAACAATCGACACCACCCGCTACGGCGATCAGCTCGGAAACCCATTGAATACCGCTGATCAAGGGGTCATCCCACTCTTCAAAAAACACTTTGGGTTTGCGAGACCACCCCGACGTCAATGCGCGCATGTCTTCCAACGCTGCCTGTCTCTGCGCGATCCACTGCTGGCCTATCGCGGCACAGTCAACGATCGCAGCCACCTGAAACAGCATCGAGAAAATCTCAGGGACACTGCGTTGATTGAACACCGTGACCTGCACACCGGCGCGGATCAACTCGGAGGCAATGTCAGCCTGGAGATCTGAAAAGCCAAATACACAGTCTGGTTTGAGTGCCAATATTTTGTCGATCTTGGCGCTTAAAAAAGCACTGACACGCGGTTTTTCATGGCGCGCTTGCGGGGGCCTGACCGTGTACCCCGAGACGCCCACAATGCGATGCTGCTGACCCAGCAGATACAACCACTCGGTAGTTTCCTCTGTGAGACAGACGATGCGTTGGGGGCCATTCATATTCGTTTCGCCTTAATATCCTTGCCACTTTAGTCCAACGAACCACCGTCGCTCTGGCGCTGCGTTGTAGCCATCGCCGTCGTGGATTCGATTAGCGGCATTCTTTACCCTCGTCTGCAGCGTCCAATGACGACCTATCGGCCGCGACGCGTGAAGATCAAGCAGGGCATAACCGCGCAATACCGATGCCCCTGAAGCGTAATATCTTTGGCCGACGCCCCGCCACTGCGCGCCAGCCGACCACTGTTGGATTGGTGCGGTTAAGTCAACCGTTGCCGACTCTTTGGGACGATAGTTGAGCAACTTGCCTGTCACTGAATCACGCGCCCGCAGGACATCGACGTGACCTGACAGCGTGGCGATTCCTATCTGAGTTTTGCCGCCAAGCGTTAGGCCCTCAACTTTTGCCCTCGAAACGTTGATGTAGCAGAACATACCAGCTGCACAAGCGCTCCCACCCGTCCCAAACATGTCCCGGTAGTCGGACCGATAGATCGTTAAATCAGCGCTTGAATCACCGTCTCCGTATGCCAGCCTGAGTTCCTTGGAAATACCGACCTCGGGGCGCAAGGTTGCTGAACCGTAGGAGCCAGTCGTTTGCTCAATTGTCGGCGCGCGGAAAGCAGTTCCGACACCGGCACTGACACGCCAACTGCTACCAAACGGCATGGAGACTCCGACCGCATTAGAAGTATTTCCACCGAATTTTTCGTCATCATCAAATCGTGTGCTCAATTTCCAGGCGAGGTCCCTTATCTCAAAGGCCCACCCAACAGATGCACCGTTCTGCCGACGCTTATCCGTAATAGCGAGGTTGAATGCATCACTCGCCGCTTTGAGCTTGTCGAGCTTACTTTCTAAGCCGACGCTAAGCGTCCCACTGTCCGATTCGTGTTGGGCTAGCACGCTGATGTCTCGCCCAGTCGTGACATAGTTGCTAGCATCAGTCCCGTCCGTGCTGATCCGAGAGTGGTTAACGCTGACTTGCGATCGCCATTGATCGCGCCAATCAGCAAACCACGTTAGCCCTGATGTCACCTGTTTGGAGCGCGTTTGAACGTTCGCCAGTCCATAGGTTGCCCATTTATCGTTCGATTCGGCATACCGGTCGACTGAATTGATGACGTAGCGAATCTTGTGGTCGGCGCGTGGCTTAAATTCAAAAGCCGCGTTGACGCTGCTATCGTGCCAAGGCATTGTTGGACCGATGTTCGCGAGAGAAGGCTGGGTGTCGTAGCCGTCACTGATAGACCGATTGAATCCAATACGGTAGCTGATCATGTCGTTTAGTGGCCCAGCCGCACCAAAGCCTACCGTACGAAGTGCCTCACTCCCGGCGCCCACGCTGGTCCAGATACCCTCAGGTGCACCATCCGTAAAAATCTGAATGACACCACCCATTGCTTTCGCACCGTAGGTATCGCTGGCAGGGCCCCGCAATATTTCGATGCGTTGGACCTGCTCTAACTTAATCAGGTCTAAGCGCGGGTTTCCCGATGCCCTGTCCTGCGGATCAATCCGCACCCCATCGACATAAATGACTGTCATATTCGCATTGGCACCACGGATAAATAACTGGGGAGAGCCAGTATCAACTGACTGGATACCAGGCAATTTCGACAGGATTTCACTCAATGACACCGCGCCGTAGCGCTCGATTCCTGCGCGGTCAATAACCGTGATATCCGAAACGACTTCCTCGACTGACTGCTCAAAGCGAGAGGCGGTAACGACCGTTACAGGTAGCACCGAACCCGCGGCATGGCCCATTCCAGAAAAGGCCAAAGCGAGCGCAACAGCGGACGTGAACCGACCAACAGGGTTGCGAACGCACGCGCTCGCAAACACTTCATTTTTCAACATAAGAGACACCAACAGATATACCCTCACCGCCTTCCCCGACAGTGAATGGGCGAAACCTGGCGAGAAATCAATCTCACCAGACGCAGTTGGCCGGTATCCGGGCTGACGGTCGCCATCAATCGCCTTCCCAGGTTCGAGACCCAGTGGCTTGGAGTGATGTGGGTGACAAAGGTCACCGACCGCTTACCGTTGCGGGGGCAGCGCAGGTTAGGCGGTCTGCGACGACCGCCCCCCTGCTTCCCGTTGAACTGTGTCCCCGAACGGGGTCACGAGCACCAACAACTTCATTTTAGCCCCGGAAAGGTTACGACGATCTGACAACCTTGTGCCTAAAATGACACCCATCCACTCCGTTCTACAATGTCGGTTATGGCTACTTCACACCTCATCGAGCAAATCACAGAGCGCGTCGACCGCGTTCTGTTGCGTCAAGAAGAATTGCAGCGCACCAAAGCCTTGTTAGCCCAGCAGGTGCACGCGCTGACTCAAGAGCGCGATTTGCTGAAGGCCAAACTGAATGCGGCCAAACAGCGACTTGATGCCGTCTTAGCCGAGTTGCCAGACGGCGGCGCAGGTCTTATTGGGCCCGCCGGCGATGCCGATGAAGAGGGGGCTGCATGAGCCGCGTTGAAGTTTCGATCATGGGCCAAAGTTTGGTCCTCAGCTCTCCCGACGGCGAGGAGGAAGCGCTGCGCGAAGCGGCTCAAAGAGTCGACAACGCGATGTGCCGTATCCGGGATGCCGGCAAGGTGAAAGCGCGTGAGCGTATCGCCATCTTGGCCAGCCTCAATTTGGTCTTCGAGATGATGAATGCCAAGACGTCATCAGGCACGGACCCGATGGCAGCCGCAGATACGCCCGTCGGTCCTATAGACGAGGCAGCGCTCAAGGAGCTGCTGGCGCGGCTTGATGATGCGTTGCACGAAGACGACTCTTTGATCTGATTGCAACGCCTACAATACACAGGCCTGTGAATTCGCGCTGGGTTCTATATTTCCTTGAACCAATGCTTACGAGCTAGGGCTTGAAACATACTTGGCTGGTGTGAGCGTCTCGCGTCAGATGAACCCGATGTCAATGTTGATCTCGCCCACCTGAACCCCCGGTTCAGGAATGCGGCCCGGCGGTGTTCGCAGGCACCCTTTCAACGCCGCCCAAAGACGCCATGAACGCCTCCTACCTTTCCCCCTGGATTCTGCTGATCATCGAGTTGGGGGTTCTCGGTCTAGCGACTGGTTTTTTAGCTGGCCTGCTCGGTATTGGGGGCGGCATGATCATGGTGCCGTTTCTGACCTACATCCTGTCTAGCCGTGGCATCAGCGCTGACCTGACGGTCAAGATGGCAATTGCCACCTCAATGGCCACCATTGTTTTCACCTCGCTATCCAGCGTGCGGGCACATCACAAGCGTGGAGCAGTCCGGTGGGATATCGTTCGCAACCTTGCACCGGGCATTGTCGTCGGCGCCTTGGTGGCCAGCCTAGGCGTTTTTGCGGTGATTAAGGGCAACTGGCTCGCATTTATCTTCGCCGGTTTCGTCGGCTTTTCAGCCTACCAAATGCTTCGCAACAAACAACCGAAACCAGGTCGTGGCCTGCCAGGCCCGAAGGGACTTTTTGGTGTGGGCAGCGGCATTGGCTTTCTGTCAGGTTTAGTGGGTGCGGGCGGTGGCTTCGTCAGCGTCCCATTTTTAGTCTGGTCAAATGTGAGCATGCACAATGCGGTCGCTACCAGTGCCGCGCTGGGGTTTCCAATTGCGCTTGCCAACGCGGTGGGTTACGTCTGGTCAGGTCACGCCGTTGAGGGACTACCGCCAGGTGCCGTGGGATATATCTTCATGCCCGCACTCGTCATCATTACCGCGACAAGCGTATTGATGGCCCCCTTGGGTGTACGTACTGCCCACGCTCTTCCAGTGGCCAAACTGAAGCGTGCATTCGCGTCTGTTCTGTTTTGCTTGGCCGGCTACATGCTCTGGAAGGCCTTGAGCAGCATGTAAGCCGGGTTCGCGCGCGACTCGCTACAAAAACGATCAGTTAATTAACTTTTGTATCACAGCGTAGCTAGTAGTTACCCTAGCTCATTTTTTAAAATGTAATTCCTTAATACTCATCTGGTTACTTTTTTTTATTTTTTGATTGCCCCCCTCGGAAATAAGGGGCGGTTCTCCGTTAGCATCGACCATCAGGGCA
>JBMTSM010000103.1:0-6695 GCA_049448275.1 Burkholderiaceae bacterium | reverse complement strand
TTACCCGACGCCACACTTCAACTGGCGAAGGACAGCGACGCCATTTTGTTTGGCGCTGTTGGCGACTGGAAATACGACACCCTTGACCGCCCGCTGCGGCCAGAACAAGCGATCCTCGGTTTGCGCAAAGCGTTGGGGCTGTTCGCTAACTTCCGACCTGCCATTTGTTATGAGCAGTTGACCGACGCCTCCAGCCTCAAACCCGAATTGGTTGCTGGTCTCGATATCCTCATCATCCGCGAACTCACAGGCGATATTTATTTTGGTCAACCCCGTGGCCGTCGCGTCGCCACGGATGGACATTTCCCGGGTGCTGAAGAAGCGTTTGACACCATGCGTTACACCCGCCCTGAGATTGAACGCATTGCGCATGTTGCTTTTCAAGCGGCGCGCAAACGCCAAGGGCGTGTGACCAGTGTCGACAAGGCAAACGTTTTAGAGACCTTCCAATTCTGGAAGGATGTTGTCACGGATGTCGCCAAGGAATACCCCGACGTCGCGCTGGATCACATGTATGTCGATAACGCGGCGATGCAACTCGTGAAAGAACCCAAACGCTTTGACGTGGTCGTCACTGGCAATATGTTTGGCGATATCTTGAGTGATGAGGCATCCATGCTGACAGGCTCCATTGGCATGTTGCCATCGGCCAGCTTGAACACCAAAAACCAAGGTTTATACGAGCCCAGCCACGGTAGCGCGCCCGATATCGCTGGCAAAGGTATTGCCAATCCACTGGCAACGATCCTCTCTGCAGCGATGATGTTGCGTTACTCGCTTAACGACGCGGCCAACGCCGATCGCATCGAATCCGCCGTCAAAGATGTGCTGGCGCAGGGACTCCGCACACAGGATATTTACAGCGACGGCACGCGTAAAGTTGGCACCGCCGAAATGGGTGATGCGGTCGTCCAAGCCCTTCAAAAATAAATTTTTTAATTACAAAAAATAGCGAGTACAGCAATGGCATCGAACAATGCATTGGTTTCAGGTAACGTAGTCGGCCTGGTTGGTTGGCGCGGTATGGTCGGCTCGGTCCTGATGGACCGCATGGCGGCCGAGGGCGACTTCGATCTCATCGAACCGATCTTTTTCTCGACTTCCAACGTGGGCGGCGCCGCACCCGCTTGGGCAAAAAATGAGCCTAAGCTGCAAGATGCGTATGACATTGATGCCCTGAAACGCTGCGACGTTATTCTCACTGCGCAAGGCGGTGACTACACGACGGCCGTTTTCGAAAAGCTCCGTGCAGCCGGTTGGAACGGCCACTGGATCGATGCCGCATCAAGCTTGCGCATGTCCACCGACGCTGTGATTGTGTTGGACCCCGTCAACATGAATGTGATTGCAGACGCCGCAGCAAAGGGCGGTAAAAACTGGATTGGGGGTAACTGCACGGTCAGTTGCATGTTGATGGGTGTCGGTGCCCTTTACAAGGCGGGCTTGGTCGAGTGGATGAGCACGCAGACCTATCAAGCCGCCTCAGGCGGTGGCGCTCAACACATGCGCGAGTTACTGACGCAATACGGCACCATCAACCAATCGGTCAAACACCTGCTGGACGACCCCAAGAGTGCGATTCTGGAAATTGACCGACAGGTCGTCGAGACCCAGCGCGGCTTGAGCGCAGAAGAAACCGCTAACTTTGCCGTGCCACTGGGTGGCTCATTGATTCCTTGGATCGATAAGGATCTGGGTAATGGCATGTCCAAGGAAGAGTGGAAGGGCATGGCCGAAACCAACAAAATTCTGGGTCTGGGACCCGACTTTGGCTCCAGCGCCATCCCCGTCGATGGGTTCTGCGTGCGTGTTGGTGCGATGCGTTGTCACAGCCAAGCACTGACCTTCAAGCTGAAGAAAGATGTGCCACTGGACGATATCGAAGCAATGATCGCCAACGACAACGAATGGGTTTCCGTGGTGCCCAACACCCGTGAGGCAACGATCCGTGACTTGACGCCCGTGAAGGTGACTGGCACGATGAACATACCCGTTGGTCGTATCCGCAAACTGGCCATGGGCCCGGCGTACGTCGGTGCGTTCACCATCGGTGACCAACTGCTTTGGGGCGCGGCGGAGCCGTTGCGCCGTATGTTGCGCATTTTGCTGACACATTAAAAAGCGATACCCTGCCATGAGCCATACGATTCGCCACATCTGCACCGCGCACAGCCGACGCGCCGGTAAATCAGTCGTCATTGCCCTGATATCTTTGGCCTGCTCGATGGCCGCATGGGCAATAGAGTTCGGTGCCGTCACTGTCAACAGTCAGCAGGGTCAACCACTCAATGCGGATGTCGTTCTGGTGGATCTACCCGTACCGTCAGCAGGCGAAATTGCCGTCACCGCGACCAATGCAAGTGAATGGCCCAGCCTCACGGCTACGGTGCGCTCCAAGCCTGACGGTGTGATTTATGTCCACATAGAGACCACTAAGCCCGTCGACAAAAGCGAACTCACGCTTGAGTTCGACATCCGCTACCCCACGACCCCGGCGACCAATGGCGTCGCACTGGTGGCGACGCTTCAGCGGTCTGTCGCGCTGACGATTCCGGCGGCCACTTTGGCCGTTCAGGCACCCCAGGTGCGGGGCCCTGTGAGCATGGATGTGGTACGCGGCACCACGGCCAGCGAAATTGTGTACGAGCGTCTGACGGATGCCCGTGCCAATGGGGCGACGATGAGTCAGATGTTGGTCGCGTTGCAAAACCAAAACCCAGAAGCATTTATCGAGTCAAACGTCAATTTAATCAAGGCTGGAAAGACCATTCAGTTGCCCTCGACCGCTGCAGTCTTGTCAGTCGATGCGAGGCTGGCCGCTGAAACCGTAGCAGCCCAACACGAGGCATTCAAGGCGCGTAAGCAACGCTTGGCTGAGCAGGCCAAGCAAGCCAAAGCCACCCAAGACCCCACCAAAGGCTCGGTGCAAACCGCTGCCTCTGAACCTGCGGCGACCGGTGACCGTCTCGAGTTGGCCGCCGCCGAAGCAGCGAACCAAAAAGCCGATACCTTGGCCAAAGAAGCCGCTGAGGCAGCGCGTGTCGCGGCTGAAGAGGCTGCGGCCGAGCGTGTGAAAGCGCTCGAGGCACTCACTGCCCAAGCCAACACAGCTGCAGCGGGCGCTGCGGGCAGCGCCAATGCAGCCAACGATACCGCGGTGAAGCGTGAGCCTGTCCTCACAGCCCCAGCGTTACCTGCATCAACCCAAGCTGAAGCGCCCCAGCCCGAAGTTGCGACCGGGCTGATGGACCGGGTACGTGCCCATCCCATTTGGGAGCATCCACAGGTACAAAACCCGTTCTTCAAACCATTCCTGATCCTGCTCGCTCTGATCTTGGTGTGGGTCTTCTGGCCACGCCGGTTCGCGCCAGCGACTGACCCCGATTTAGACCCTAACCTTTACAGCCCCGATGTCAGCCAAGCCCTTAGCCAGGCGCGCGCGCAAGCAGCACCACCCGAGGCGCCAGAAAACGCTGACTTACCGGTCGGGGGTGACCCGCTCACGCGCGCCAATGCGTTGTGGTCCGAGGGCGCGTATGAGCTCGCCATCCACACGATCAACTCCGGTATCGCTCAGCGACCTGATCGCTCGGATTACTACATGGCGCTGCTCAACTTCCATCTGCAACAAGGTGCGAATTTGGCCTTTGAAGCCACAGCACGTGACTTGCAAACCATCGTTGATGAAGACAGCGCCGAGTGGGCCCAGTGCTGCGACTGGGGCCAACGTCTTGACCCTGGTAACCTGCTTTATGGCCCCGTCAAACAGCGGGATATCGACGAGGTCACTTCCCTTAAAGCCAGCGACCTCGATTTGTGACCGTCGAAGCCGCTACACCGGGCGCGCCGGCGCTCCAGCGGGTAGCGTTGGGCGTCAGTTACGACGGCCGTGCGTACAACGGCTGGCAGAGCCAAGTGGACGGCAATACCGTCCAAGATCAATTGGAAGCCGCGCTGCAGTCCTTTGCCACGGGGTCGAGGCCCAGTACGCTGTGCGCTGGACGCACCGATGCAGGCGTGCACGGGCTCATGCAAGTTGTTCACTTTGACACGCCTATCATGCGTGACCCGTTGTCTTGGGTGCGCGGGACCAATCGCTACCTGCCCAGAGACATCGCCATCCAGTGGGCCCGTTTCGTACCGCGCGAATTCCATGCCCGGGCCAATGCCCTGACCCGCCGTTATGCCTACATTTTGTACGCGGGACGCGTGCGTCCCACCATCGATCGCGCGCGGGTCGGATGGATTCACCGGTCAGTTGACGTCGATGCCATGCGCGCAGCGGCCAGCTGCCTCACCGGCACTCACGACTTCAGCTCGTTCAGGGCGTCGCAGTGCCAATCTCACACGCCTATCAAAACTTTGGAACCCATTCGAATCAAAGCACGCGGGGCTTATGTCAGATTGGACTTTGAAGCCAATGCATTCTTACACCACATGATTCGAAACATCATGGGGTGCCTGGTAGATGTCGGTATCGGCCGACAACAGCCAGATTGGCTAAGCGAGGTGTTGGCCGCGAGAAGTCGCCTTGCCGCCTCGCCAACCTTTAGCGCAGATGGTCTGTTCTTTTTAGGTCCACGCTATCCCGAGGCATTTGGCTTACCGACCCACTGCGATCCCTTTGACGGGCTGCCCCTTTAAACTGTGGCCATGACAACGCCTCCAAAAATCAAAATATGTGGCCTCACCCGGGCATCAGACGTCGATGAGGCGGTCGCGGCTGGTGTGGATTACATCGGCTTCGTTCGTTACGAACCCAGTCCGCGTTACGTCGATGACGTAAAGCTTAAAATGTTAAGTGAGCGCTTACCTTCAAGCGTCGTCCCAGTTTTGCTGTTTGTGAATGCCACAGCAGAAAAGATACAGGCCGGTTTGGCCATCGCACCCAATGCCCTGCTGCAATTCCATGGTGACGAACCGCCAGACGCCTGCACGCCTTATGGACGGCCATTCTGGAAAGCAGCGCGTATTCCCACCACGCCCGGCGCAGAGAGCTTCGATCTTTTACAATTCACCCACACCTACGCTGAAGCCGATGCGGTGCTGCTCGATGCAAAGATCGATGCCTACGGCGGCGGTGGAAAAACTTTTGATTGGACAGCTTTCCCTTGGTCACACCCCGAACTAAACGCCAATCGTCGCCTCGTTTTGTCTGGTGGGCTCACACCTGCAAACGTGATCGATGGCATTCGTACCACCAGCCCTTGGGGCGTTGATGTCAGCTCCGGCGTGGAGCAAAGCAAAGGCATCAAGGACCCTGAGCTGATGCACGTCTTTTGTGATGCCGTTCGGGCAGCTGTCGTCCGTTAGGTGACCGGCGCTTCGTCGCCAATTCCAAGCAATCGAGATAACCATGAATTACCAACAACCCGATGCCCGTGGCCATTTTGGTCCTTACGGCGGCGCTTTCGTTAGCGAGACGCTGACACATGCCATCGCAGAGCTCAACGACGCATACGCCAAGTACCAACACGACCCCGATTTCTTGAGTGAGTTCAAAAACGAACTGGCCCACTTCGTCGGTCGACCCAGCCCCATCTACCATGCCGCGCGCATGAGCCGCGAAGTCGGTGGCGCACAAATTTATTTGAAGCGTGAAGACCTCAACCACACCGGCGCCCACAAAATCAACAACGTGATTGGCCAAGCCATGCTAGCCAAGCGCATGGGTAAACCGCGCGTGATCGCCGAGACGGGTGCTGGCCAGCACGGCGTCGCGACCGCCACCATTTGTGCACGCTATGGCTTGGAGTGCGTGGTTTACATGGGTAGCGAGGACGTCAAGCGCCAAAGCCCCAACGTCTATCGCATGAAGCTTTTGGGCGCAACTGTCGTACCAGTCGAGTCGGGTAGCCGCACCCTAAAGGATGCACTCAACGAAGCGATGCGAGACTGGGTCACCAATGTTGAGAATACGTTCTACATCATCGGCACCGTTGCAGGCCCGCACCCCTACCCGATGATGGTGCGCGACTTCCAGCGCATCATTGGCGATGAGTGTCTGACTCAAATGCCCGCCATGGCGCAGCGCCAACCAGATGCAGTGGTCGCATGCGTTGGGGGCGGCAGTAACGCCATGGGTATTTTTTACCCCTACATTCCCCACACCGATGTTCGCCTGATCGGCGTAGAAGCCGCGGGTGAAGGTCTGGATAGCGGGCACCACAGTGCATCCATCAGTCGGGGAAGCCCTGGCGTGCTGCACGGAAACCGGACCTATCTCCTGCAGGATGACCTCGGCCAAATTACAGAAACACACTCGGTCAGCGCCGGGCTCGACTACCCCGGTGTGGGTCCCGAGCACGCCTACCTGGCAGATATCAAGCGTGCTGAATACGTAGGGGTCACCGACCAAGAGGCCTTGGATGCCTTCCACTACTTGTGCCGGGCTGAGGGAATCATTCCTGCGCTTGAATCCAGCCATGCCGTTGCACACGCGATGAAGATGGCGAAGACCATGTCGCCCGAACAAATTATTTTGGTCAACCTCTCCGGTCGCGGTGACAAGGACATCGGCACGGTGGCTGACCTCAGTCAGGCCGAGTTCTATTGCAGACCCAGTTGCCGTGGCCAATCGGTCAAGGGACAAGACGGCGTATCGGTTGTGGAGTTTGCCAAATGAGCCGTATTCAAACCTGTTTAAGCGCGCTCGCTGCGCAAGGGCGCCGTGCACTCATCCCCTACATCACAGC
>JBMTSM010000102.1:0-6705 GCA_049448275.1 Burkholderiaceae bacterium | reverse complement strand
TGGCGGAGCGAGAGGGATTCGAACCCTCGATGAGGCTCTACACCCCATACTCCCTTAGCAGGGGAGCACCTTCGGCCACTCGGTCATCGCTCCGGACGCGACATTATGCCATGACTTTAGACCTTATCAGTCGCTGCCTCTTGGTCCAAATCAAACGCACGGTGGAGCGCGCGAACTGCCAACTCCATGTACTTTTCGTCGATCACAACGGAGATTTTGATTTCAGAAGTAGAGATCATTTGAATGTTGATGCCCTCTTCGCTCAAGCAACGGAACATCTTGCTGGCGACGCCCGCATGGCTGCGCATGCCAATGCCGACCACGCTGACTTTGCAAATCTTGGCGTCGCCGGTCACTTCTTTGGCGCCCAACTCACCAGCGATTTTTTCTTTCAACAGGTCAACGGTTTTTGCGAAGTCGTTGCGATGCACCGTGAAACTGAAGTCGGTCAAACCATCTTTGCTGAGGTTTTGAATAATCATGTCGACGTCGATATTCGCGTCGGCCACACTGCCCAAAATACGGAAGGCAATGCCGGGGGTATCGGGCACGCCTAACAACGAGACTTTTGCTTCATCGCGGTTGAACGCGATACCTGATACGACGGCTTGTTCCATGTTTTCTTCGTCCTCAAAAGTGATCAAGGTGCCTGACTTGGCTTCCTCATTGATATCGATGTCCCAAGGGGTGAAGCTGGACAGCACACGCATGGGTACGCGGTATTTACCGGCAAACTCCACCGAGCGAATTTGCAAAACCTTGCTACCCAAACTGGCCATTTCCAGCATTTCTTCAAAGCTGATGCGGGTCAGTCGGCGAGCGTCCTCGACGACGCGCGGGTCGGTGGTGTACACGCCGTCCACGTCCGTGTAAATCAGGCATTCTTCAGCTTTCATGGCCGCCGCGACCGCAACTGCTGAGGTATCAGAGCCACCACGTCCCAGCGTGGTGATGTTTTGGTCAGCGTCGATGCCCTGAAAGCCTGTGATGATGACGACTTTACCCTTTGCCAATTCGGCACGCACGCGCACGTCATCAATCGATTCAATGCGCGCTTTGGTATGGGCGTTGTTTGTTTTGATGGGGACTTGCCAGCCCGAAAAACTGACAGCATCGATGCCCTGCGCCTGCAGCGCAATGGCCAGCAGACCGACGGACACCTGCTCGCCTGTGGACGCGATCATGTCCAGCTCTCTGTCGTAGGCCGCAGTCGTTTTGGCTGGTGCCAGTTCTTTAGCCAGCCCGAGTAAACGGTTCGTCTCGCCACTCATGGCAGAGGGAACGACCACCATTTGGTGACCCGCACGATGCCATTTGGCAACGCGTTTAGCGACATTGGCGATGCGTTCGGTTGAACCCATCGACGTGCCGCCGTATTTGTGAACGATTAAGGCCATAGGTAAGCGAGACGGTTGATAGCGCCTGATTCAGGCAAACCCGTGATTATAAAGTTGGTTATTCAGGGGTGTTTACAAAACCCAACACGTCGCGATCGCGGATCACCGCCCCTGCGCCCACTTTTATCGCGATGTGATGACCACGGGTGGTGCAGGCGGCGACTTGCCCCATCAACTCGGCCAACTGTGCAGCAGAGGGCGTCGCCAACGGTATCCCACTCAACCACCACCGAAGCAGGTTGGCTTGGCGCGGTTCACTCAGCCCTTGCAGGTCTTTGATACGCGGCGGTACCCCCACCGTAACGGCATCGGCTTCAGCTAACTCGTCCAGCAGCACCTGCGCTTGCGCCGCGTGCTGAGCTGTGCGCGCTACCGCCGTCGCGATACCCGGCAACGCCCCCTCTAACGCGGGTAATACCTTATGGCGAATGCGGTTTCGTGTGAATTGAGTGTCTTGGTTGCTGGGGTCATCAACATAGGAGTGGCTAAAACGATCAAGCCACGCGCGAATTTGCGGCCCCTGCACGGACAAAATAGGCCGGAGAAAGGTCACGCCGCTTCGCTCAAAGCGAGGCGCCATGCCCGACAAACCCGGCAGGCCTGCGCCACGACTGAGCGCGATCAAGACCGTCTCAAGTTGGTCGTGTTCATGCTGCGCCAACAGGACGACTGCAGCATTTACCTGTTTGGCAACTGCGGCTAATGTGTCATACCGAATCGCACGCGCCTGTGCCTCAACGCTTTGGCGAGGACCGCACGCAACCGTTACCCGCCTGACCTCCAACGGCACCGCTAACGCTCGACAGGTTCTCGCGCAGTGCGCCTCAAAATCAGGGGCTGCCGTCTGGAGTTGGTGGTTGATGTGAATGGCAAGGACGCGGCCGGGGTAGGCCTCGCACGCCGCCAGCAGGAGGGCTGTCGAGTCAGCGCCACCACTGAACGCTACCGCGACTTGCCCCGTAATGGGCGGCAGCGGCAGGCACGGGTTACTTGGCGCGTCAGGCGTCGCGGTCGTTGAAGCGGCCATAGCTTTGTAGCCGCTCGTACCGTCGGTCCAGCAGCTCCGATGGCTTGAGGTCACTGACCTGACGCAGGGCGTCAGTGAGTGCACGCTTCAGTGTCGCAGCCATTTGTTTGTGATCACGGTGGGCGCCACCCATGGGTTCATTGACGATTTTGTCAATCAGACCCAGCGTCTTGAGGCGCGGCGCAATGATGCCTAACGCTTCTGCAGCGACTTCTGCTTTTTCGCTGGTTTTCCAAAGGATCGAGGCACAGCCCTCTGGGCTGATAACCGAGTAGACCGCGTGTTGCAGCATCAATACCTGGTCTGCCACCGAGATAGCCAAGGCCCCGCCTGAACCGCCTTCGCCAATGATGGTGGTGATGATCGGGACCTCCAATTGCGCCATTTCAAAGATGTTGCGACCAATGGCTTCACTTTGCCCGCGTTCTTCCGCATCGATACCGGGGTAAGCCCCCGGCGTGTCAACAAAGGTGAAAACCGGGAGCTTGAACTTCTCGGCCAGTTTCATCAAACGCAGGGCCTTGCGATACCCCTCAGGCTTGGTCATGCCAAAGTTACGCAGCGCGCGCTCTTTGGTGTCACGGCCTTTTTGCTGGCCCAACACCACACAGGGCTGCCCGTTGAGACGCGCCATGCCCCCCACGATGCTCAGGTCATCCGCGAAATGCCGATCGCCGTGTAGCTCGACGAAATGCGTGAAGATGTGGTTGATGTAGTCGAGGGTGTAGGGTCGCTCGGGATGACGGGCGATTTTGGTCACTTGCCAAGGGGTGAGCTTGGCGTAGATGTCTTTTGTGAGTTGTTCGCTCTTCTTCGAGAGTTGCGCGATTTCTTGGGAGATATCAACCGCAGACTCGGATTGAACGAAACGCAATTCGTCGACCTTGTTTTCCAACTCCGCAATGGGCTGTTCGAAATCTAGAAAGTGCTTTTTTGCCATATTGAATTCTTCACCCCTAAAAGGGTCTGCTAATTTGTCTTCTCGCGCCGGTACCCTCGCAGGGCCTCAGTAGGCGACGGGCTCGGGATCCAACGAGCGCCAAATATACCAAGTTGCCACACTTCGATACGGCTCCCACGCACGCGCCAAGTCCCTCACCTCGCTGCGACTGACGGGTTCCCCCGAAAAATACAGCTTACTGATGCCGTTTAGCAGGCCCACATCATCCAAGGGTAAGACGTCAGGGCGCAGCAAATAGAACATCAAGAACATCTCAGCGGTCCAGCGACCAATCCCTCGAATCGCGACCAACTCGGTGATGATGGCCTCGTCCTCCATCAGGTGCCACTGTTTGACACTGACCTTGCCTGTTTGGAAATAGGTTGCCAAGTCCTGCAGGTACTCCACTTTGCGGGTACTCAGACCCGCACCCCGCATCTCTTCCTTACTGAGCTTGAGTACTTGCGCGGGCTTAACCGTTTTCATGAGGCCACTGAACCGCGTCCAAACTGACTGCGCTGCTTTGACCGAAATTTGCTGCCCCACGACGCTACGCGCGAGCGTGACGAAAGGGTCACCGCGCGTTTCAATCGCAGCCCCCGGAAACTTGGGCACCAATCGCCTCAGAACGCGGTCCTTGCGCATGAGGTGCTCACATGCAGCGGCCCAATACGCTGGCGCAGTTTCTGGCGTCGCTGCAGCTTTGGTACTCATGCGCGTTCCCAAGTCGTGCCCGTCGGGCTGTCTTTCAAAACCACCCCAACGGCGAGTAGTTCTTGACGAATTTGATCGGCTCTGGCGAAGTTTTTAGCCGCCTTCGCTGCCGCGCGCTCTGCGATGAGGGCTTCAATATCCAAGCCGCTGCTGGACACCTCATCCTGGCCACCTTGTAAGAATTGTTGTGGATCGGTTTGCAATAAGCCCAGCACACCGCCCAGTCGACGCAACCACTGCGCGAAGGCCACATCACCGGTTTTGTTCACGTGGGCGGCCAGATCAAAAAGTACCGCGATCGCGCCTGGCGTTCCAAAATCCTCATCCATCGCTGCTTTGAACGCTTGCGTGTACTCGTTGGCGGCCCAATCGATGGGGGCCGACACGTCGGAATCAATTGCAGGCATATCAGGCACGCTCGCCAAAGCGGTGTACAGGCGCTTAAGGGCGCCTTTGGCATCACGCAAATGGGCGTCGCTGTAGTTGAGCGCGCTGCGGTAGTGGGCGCGGATGATGAAGAAACGCACTGTTTCGGCGTCAAAAGACTTGAGTACCTCACGGATCGTGAAGAAATTACCCAGGCTCTTAGACATTTTCTCGTTGTCTACTCGCACAAAGCCGTTGTGCATCCAGACCTGAGCCATGGGCTTGCCGGTTACCCCCTCGGTTTGGGCAATCTCGTTCTCGTGATGCGGGAATTGCAAGTCCGCCCCACCGCCGTGGATGTCAAATTGCTCACCTAAAAGCGCACAACTCATAGCGGAGCACTCAATGTGCCAACCGGGACGCCCCGCACCATAGGGGCTTTCCCACTTGGCTTCTGCCGGCTCTTGCGGTTTCGCAGACTTCCACAAAACAAAATCGAGTGGGTCGTCTTTGCCACCCGCAACGGCTACGCGCTCTCCGGCGCGCAACTCGTCCAGGCTCTTGCCGCTCAGGGCACCGTAGTTGGCAAAACCCCGAACTGCGTAGTTCACATCACCGTTGGCGCTTTGATAGGCCAGCCCCTTGCTTTGGAGGCCGCTAATCAGATCGAGCATTTGTGGCACGTAATCCATGGCGCGCGGCTCTGCGGCGGGCCGCTCGATGCCCAGCGCGTCAGCATCAGCGTGCATCTCCGCGATCATGCGGTCGGTGAGTGTTCGGATGGACTCACCGTTTTCCAGCGCACGGGCAATGATCTTGTCGTCAATATCGGTGATGTTGCGAACGTAGGTCACCTTCAAGCCGCTGGCGCGCAGCCACCGCTGCACCACGTCGAAGGCCACCATCACGCGCGCATGTCCGAGGTGACACAGGTCATACACCGTCATGCCACACACATACATCCGTGCTTCCCCCGGTGTTAAGGGCTTGAAGGGAACCAGGTCGCGGGACAGTGTGTTGTAAATTGAAAGGGCCATGGCGCACGCGGAGTTTGCGGAAAAGCCTACCATTTTACGCCCCGACCGATCAAAACAGCCATGGGGTAGGTTCGCTACAATACGCGTTGATCATATTGATACGCGCCGCCACATGCTTTTATTTATGCAACTGACAACACAGCGCCCCTTTTCCCGGACCTTGCAACGTTCGGTTTGTGCGATGGCATTTATCGTCGGTTCGACGCTCGCTTTGCCCAGTCTGGCCGCGGCCGATGACTACGCTGCGATTAAGCAGGCACTTACGACGGGGCAAACCAAAGATGCGCTAACGCTCGTCAAGGCCGCGCGCGATAAGCAACCCAAAGACGTGCAACTGATGTTCTTTGAGGGTGTCATCAACGCCCAGTTGGGCGAGTCCCGCGCAGCAATTGGTATCTTTGAGCGCATGGCAAAGGACTACCCCGAGCTGCCTGAGCCGCACAACAACCTGGGCGTCTTGTATGCCGCACGCGGTGACCTCGAAAAGGCCAAAGCCGCATTTGAGCGGGCCATTTTCACCAATCCAGCTTACGCGACTGCACATCAAAACGTCGCTGACATTTACGCCGCGATGGCACGGAAAAACTACGGTCAAGCCCTGCAGGTTGGCAGTGACGGCAAGGCGGTACCCCCTCAAATGACGCTGCTCGGTAGCCTCACGGGTAAGACCACTGCAACGGGCAAAGTAACGCCGCCCGTTGTGGTACTGAAGACGCCTGAGCCTGAGCCAGCTCCGGCAGTAGTAGCCAAGGTCGAGGAGCCCAAGCCAGCGCCTGCCGCCGCACCCACACCTTTACCCAAACCCGATAACACAACCGTGGCAAACACTGCAGCGGTCGAGCAGGCGGTGAACGCTTGGGCGAAAGCTTGGGCGGCGCGCGACGTGAAGGCCTACCTTGCGGCCTACGGCACGGCTTTCAAGCCAAACAACGGCAAATCTCGCAGCGCTTGGGAGGCTGAACGCGAGAGCCGCATCGCTCCCCGTAAGCGCATCGCGGTGACCCTTAGTAACGTGCGCATCACGCTTGACGACAAGGGGGCTCTGGTGCGCTTCAAACAGCGCTATGAGTCGGACACCTTTAACGGGACCAGCCAAAAGCGCTTGCGTTTAGTGAGTGAAAACGGTCGCTGGGTCATCACCGACGAATCTGTGGACTAAACGAGCAAACGCAGCGTGACGTTACTTCAAGGCCAGCGAATGGCAGCATCCGCACCGCATGAGGC
>JBMTSM010000101.1:0-6745 GCA_049448275.1 Burkholderiaceae bacterium | reverse complement strand
TCCGAGCGTGAGGGCGGCGTGATCAACGGGTATGACCATCCGGCGCGGTTAGGCGCCGATCGGTGGGTAGCCATGATCGGTGCACACCGACGCTTGCTGGCTCGTGGCGATCACCGTCCGTGCATCGTGGTCATGGTAGGCACAGCGGTGACCGTGGAGGCCCTGGATGCAGAGGGACATTTTCTGGGTGGGATCATCATGCCCGGGCACGGCATCATGCTGCGCGCCCTCGAATCTGGCACCGCTGGGTTACACGTGCCCACCGGCGACGTGGTGCCTTTCCCCACCAACACCAGCGACGCACTCACCAGCGGCGGTACGTTCGCCATCGCCGGTGCGGTGGCGCACATGGAACAGCAACTCCAAACACACACAGGTGTGAAGCCTGCCTGTCTGATGACCGGCGGTGCGGGTTGGAAGATGGTCCCCAGCATGCAGCTTGAGGTGGAGTTGGTCGAATCTTTGGTGATGGACGGTCTACTGGAGATCGCCAAACTCCGAGGTTTTTAAGCGCCTTTTAAAGCGGCCTGAATCAGTCGCACCCAAGCGGTTGCGCCAATACCGATGAGCTCGTCGTTGAAGTCATAACTCGGGTTATGCAAGGTGCAAGGTCCACCGCCGTGACCAATCGCTCGGTGATCACCCGAGCCGTTACCCAAAAAGATGTACGCGCCCGGTTTTTCCATCAGCATGTAAGCAAAGTCCTCGGCGCCCATCGTGGGCTCTTGGTCGCCGACGTGGGTTTCCCCAAACGTCTCGATGAACACCGTTTTGGCAAACGCTGCCTGTTGTGGGTCGTTAATGGTAGGGGGGTAGTTGCGATTGAACTCGAATGCGCAGGTCGCGCCATAAGCGGCTGCGGTATGTTCGGCAACTTCGCGCATGCGCGATTCGATGAGGTCCAGGACATCGACGCTGAACGTGCGCACCGTGCCGCGCATCTCACAGGTGTTGGGTATGACATTTGTCGCCTCACCCGCATTGATCATCGTGACTGAAATCACCGCCGCGTCCACCGGCTTGTTGTTGCGGGTCACGATGGTTTGAAACGATTGAACCATGGCCGCCGCCGCGGGGACAGGATCAACCCCCATGTGTGGCATGGCGGCGTGCGAGCCCTTGCCGTGAATGGTGATTTTGAACTCGTTGCTAGAGGCCATCACGGGCCCCGGGCTGACTGCAAAAAAACCAACGGGCAACGCAGGCCAGTTGTGCAAAGCAAACACACTGTCCATTGGGAAACGCTGGAACAGGCCGTCTTTGATCATTTCGCGCGCGCCACCGCCGCCTTCCTCTGCGGGTTGAAAGATCGTGTAGACCGTACCGGCAAAATCGGGATCATCCGCCAGGTGTTTCGCTGCAGCTAACAGTGTGGCGGTGTGCCCATCGTGACCGCAGGCGTGCATTTTCCCTGCGTATTGGCTGGCGTGTTCAAAGGTATTGCGCTCTTGAATGGGCAGCGCATCCATGTCTGCACGCAAGCCCACCGCCTTCACCGTTTGGGTGGGGGCCAATGGGCGCTTTCCTTTAATCACCCCGACGACCCCAGTCACGCCCAAACCCGTGTGTACCTCGACACCAAAGCTGCGCAGCTGCTCGGCGACCACGGACGCCGTTCGTGCCTCCTGGTAGCACAGTTCGGGGTGGGCATGGATGTCTTTGCGTACCAGAGCCATTTCAGCCGCATTGGCCTTGATCGCGTCAATCAGATTCATAAGGGGTTGGTGGGGCAAGGTAAAAAAGCTATGCTACTGCCAATGTCGAGGTCTGCCAAATGCCGGCTGTAAATCCCCCAACGCCTTATCGAGCCGCTGCTGTGAACGCCCTGCATACCCCCGTCATTCAACCACCGTCAAAAGACGCTGTCGTTCGCGGTGCCTGCCCGCATGATTGCCCGGACACCTGCGCCCTGTTAACCACGGTGGCAGATGGTGTGGCGGTGCAGGTGCGGGGCAATCCGGCGCACCCCGCCACAGATGGCGTGTTGTGCACCAAGGTCTCGCGCTACACCGAGCGCACCTACCACCCTGAGCGCGTGTTAACGCCGCTCAAGCGGGTCGGCGCCAAGGGGGCCGGGCAATTCGAGCCGGTCTCATGGGATGAGGCGTTAGATGACATTGCCAATCGTCTGAAAGCGATCGCTGGTCGAGATCCGCGAGCGATCCTGCCCTACAGCTATGCAGGCACCATGGGCTTGGTACAGGGCGAGTCAATCGCGGCGCGCTTCTTCAATCGGTTGGGTGCATCTCAACTTGACCGGACCATTTGCGCCTCCGCGGGCGCGACCGCTTTGGCCTACACCTATGGCGCATCGGTGGGCATGCGCATTGAGGCGTTTGCTGACAGTCAGCTCATCATCATTTGGGGTAGTAACGCCATCGGTAGTAACTTGCACTTTTGGCGTCACGCGCAGGCGGCGAAACGCAAGGGCGCCAAGCTGGTCTGCATTGACCCCCGCCGCACCGAGACAGCCGAGCGTTGCCACACCCACCTGGCGATCTTGCCGGGCACGGATGCCGCATTGGCTCTTGGCTTGATGCACGAGCTCATCACAAATGATTGGTTGGATCACGCCTACATTGCCGCGCACACTGAAGGGTGGCCTGCGCTGAAAGCCCGCGCTCTGCAGTGGCCCGTCGAACGTGCAGCAGCCACTTGTGGCATTGATGCCGAACAAATTAAGCGCTTGGCTTACGAGTATGCGCACACCAAACCCGCCGCTATACGCCTTAACTATGGCATGCAGCGCGCACGGGGTGGTGGCAATGCGGTGCGTGCGGTGGCCTGCTTACCTGCGTTGGTCGGTGCTTGGCGCCATGCAAGTGGTGGGTTCTTGTTGTCGAGTTCTGGGTTTTTCCCGAAACAGCGTACCGCTTTGGAGCGCCCTGATTTGAGGCCGCAGTCTGACCATGGCGCCGTGCCACGCGTCATCAACATGTCGACGATTGGTGCAGATTTGAACCGCCCCTCGTCGCCCAGTTTTGGCCCGGCTATTGAGGCGCTGGTTGTGTACAACAGCAACCCCGTGGCTGTCGCGCCTGACTCACCGCAGGTGGTGTCGGGCTTTGGCCGTGACGACTTGTTCACCGTGGTACTGGAGCATTTTCAAACCGATACCGCCGATTACGCCGACTATGTGTTGCCTGCCACAACGCAATTAGAGCATTGGGATATACACGCCAGCTACGGTCATACGGATGTGTTGTTGAATCGACCCGCTATTGCGCCGCGCGGACAGGCCAAGACCAACACCGAGATATTCCGTGCCCTCGCTGAGCGCATGAGTTTCACCGAGCCCTGTTTTTCCGACACCGACGAGAGCCTGTGTCAGCAGGCCTTTGCATCAGATGCGGTTGATTGGAACCGCCTGCTGACCGATGGATTTGCACCCTTGGCCGTGCCGCAAGCGCCATTCGCTATTGGGCAGTTTCCGACCCCATCGGGTAAGTGCTTGTTCGAGAATTCCGCCCTGCTGGCGATTGGCCAAGATCCCGTCCCAGACTACATCCCGAACTGGGAGCCAGCAGACCCTGCGGCGCGTTACCCGCTGGCCATGATCTCGCCACCCGCACGTCAGTTTCTAAACTCAACCTTCGTTAACGTGAAAAGCCTGCGGGACATTGAGCAAACGCCGGTGGTGGAGTTGTCGCCAGTTGATGCCGAGGCGCGCGGTATTCGTGACGGCGATACCGTTGATGTCTTCAACGACCGTGGTCACTATGTCTGTGTGGCGCGAGTCGGCGGGCGAGCCCGTCCGGGCGTCGTCAATGGCTTGGGCATCTGGTGGCGTAAGTTGGGTTTGCGCGGGACCAACGTGAACGAAGTGACGTCACAAGCATTGACGGACATGGGCCGTGCACCGACTTTCTACGACTGTGCTGTTGAAGTACAGCGTCTGGACTAAGCGCCGTTCTAAGCGCCGTTACAAGCTTAGTCGAGTAGCTCGTTGACCAAGTCGATGTAGGCCTGCTGCGCTTGCGCCTGGGTTTGGCCTTTCAACTTGTTCCAAGCCGACCATTTGGCGAAGCCCACCATGTCCGTCATGCTGGGCTTGTCGCCCGTCACATCACCCACGCTACCTTGTTTGTAAAGCGCGTAAAGACGCAGCAAGGTTTGGTTGTCCGGTCGTGCGCTGAGTTGGTTGACGTCTTGGCTGGCTTGTTCGAATTGGGCTTGTAAATCGGACATGGTATCTTTCTATGACCTCGGTTAATGGTGCCTATTGTGCCTGTCTGCGAAACCACAAAACTACGGCACAATTCTGCTTAATGACTTCACACCTATTGCCATGACTGCACCAGACAACCTGTCCGCGATACCCGCAAAAGACCAAGCTGAGGTGTTGGCGAAAGCCTTGCCTTACATCCGTAAATTCCATGGGAAAACCATGGTCATCAAATACGGTGGAAACGCCATGACCGACCCGGCCCTGCAGGCCGCTTTTGCCGCCGATGTGGTGCTATTGAAACTGGTGGGAATCAACCCTGTGGTGGTGCATGGCGGGGGCCCGCAGATTGAATCTCTTTTGAAGCGCTTGGGCAAGAAAGGGGAGTTCGTGCACGGTATGCGCGTCACGGACGCCGAGACCATGGAGGTGGTTGAGTGGGTGCTAGCCGGTGAGGTGCAGCAAGACATCGTTGGCCTGATCAACCAAGCAGGCGGCAAAGCCGTCGGTTTGACGGGGCGTGATGGCGGCTTGATTCACGCACGCAAATTGCGCTTGACCGATCCGGTCGACAAGGTGACCGAACACGATGTGGGGCAAGTGGGTGACATCGTGGGTATCGATCCCGCGGTTGTTAAAGCACTCCAAGACGATGCCTTTATTCCCGTGGTGAGCCCATTGGGTTTTGGTGAAAACAACGAGAGCTACAACATCAACGCCGACGTTGTTGCCAGTAAATTGGCGATGGTGCTCGCGGCTGAAAAGCTGTTGTTGCTGACCAATACGCCTGGTGTCCTGGATAAAAACGGTGAGCTGCTGACCAACCTGTCAGCGCGCGAGGTGGATGCGTTGTTTGCAGATGGCACGATCTCTGGCGGTATGCTGCCCAAAATCAGCGGTGCCTTGGATGCCGCGAAAAGCGGCGTGAATTCGGTGCACGTGATTGATGGTCGGGTGCCGCATGCGTTGTTGCTGGAAATCTTGACTGATCAGGCATTCGGCACCATGATTCGCTCACATTGATCGCATGAATCCACAAGCCACTGACCCTATTGACGACGATAGCGCTTCGACTGAGAGCGCGGTCTCGCGCAAGGCGAAAGCCAAGCCGGGTCAGCGGCGCATGGAGATTTTGCAAGCGTTTGCAGCCATGCTTGAGCAGCCCATGGCCGAGCGTGTCACCACGGCTGCATTGGCGAAGCGTTTGGGCGTCAGTGAGGCGGCGTTGTATCGGCAGTTCGCCAGCAAAGCGCAAATGCTTGACGCCCTCATCACCTTCACGGAAGACAGTTTGTTGGGCCTTGCCGCGAAAGTCGGTGAGCCTGGGGCTGATGGCTTGGATGGTCGGGCTGCGTGTGGTCAGATCGTCTGGCTGGCGCTCCAATTTGCGCAAGCCAACCCAGGGATGGTTCGTGTCTTGGTCGGCGATGCCTTGGTGTTTGAGCAAGCGCGGCTGACAGAGCGTGTCGCTTTGTTGTTTGAAAAGCTAGAGGCTGTTTTGCGCGCCCACTGGCGCCATTGGGCGAGTCAGCAGGACCTTGCCACACCCACTGCCGATGCGCAGGTACGCGCCGCTCTATTGCTCATTTACCTGCGCGGGGTCTTACACGCCTTCGTTCGCAGCGATTGGAAGCAGTTGCCCACGCAAGGGGCGGATGCACACCTTGAAACGCTGCTGGGCTGAATTCCGCTGTCAACCAATTCCTCCCTAAATTCCATTTAATTCCCCTTTATTTTTCAGGGTGAGGCTTGCAGGATATCGGTTTTGATGCAAAATAGAACGAACGTTCGTTTTATTATGAGATCGACCTCCTATGACTGCGCAATCAGCCCCCAGCGATTCGCCTGAAACCGACTCGACGCTTAAGCGTCGACCCAAAAACTCCCTCAAAGGACAGCAAACCAAAGCCGCCATCGTGCATGCGGCGCTGAATTTGGCCACCCATATTGGCCTCGAAGGTTTGAGCATTGGTGCGCTGGCTGAGCGCATGCAAATGAGCAAGTCAGGGGTTTTTGCCCACTTCGGTTCACGGGAAGAGCTACAGGTTTCAGTGGTCCGGGAATACCACGCGCGGTTCGAGGAAGAGGTGTTTTACCCCGCCATGAAAGCCGACCGTGGTTTGCCCCGCTTGCGCGCGTTGTTTGGCCATTGGATGGCGCGTACGGCCATTGAAATTGACCAAGGGTGCATTTACATCAGCGGCGCTATCGAGTTTGAAGACCGCGACGGGCCCGTGCGCGATGCACTGGTCACCTCTATGACGCTGTGGCTCAACGCCCTTAAGCGCGCGGTTGCCCAGGCCAAAGCGACCGGCGAGTTGACGCCCGACACCGATGAGGCGCAGGTCACCTTTGAAATTCACGGTCTGATTTTGACGTTGCATTACCAAGCGCGATTTATGCGCAGTGCCGACGCGTTAGCCCGTGCGCAAACCAGTTTCGAACACATCTTGGCGCGCTACTTATCCAGCGGCCATACCAACTAAATCCCATTTCGTCTTTCAGGAGTTTTTATGCCCCAGTACAGCCCACCCCTGCGTGATATGCAATTTCTTTTGCACGAGGTGTTTGACGTCACCA
>JBMTSM010000100.1:0-6828 GCA_049448275.1 Burkholderiaceae bacterium | reverse complement strand
CCCTTTTCGACAATGGGCTGGCCAGAGCAGACACCGGACATGTCGCGTTACCTGCCCTCCAGTGTCTTGGTAACTGGCTACGACATCATTTTCTTCTGGGTCGCGCGCATGATCATGATGACCACGCACTTCACCGGACAAGTCCCATTCAAGCACGTGTACATCCACGGTTTGGTCCGCGATGCGCAGGGCAAGAAAATGAGTAAGTCGGAAGGTAACGTACTCGACCCCGTTGATCTGATCGACGGTATTGAGCTCCTCCCGTTGCTGGAAAAGCGCACCACGGGTTTGCGTAAACCCGAAACCGCGCCGACCGTTCGTAAGAACACAGAGAAAGAATTCCCCGAAGGTATTCCCGCGTTCGGTGCCGACGCCCTGCGATTCACTTTTGCCTCATTGGCCAGTTTGGGACGCAGCATCAACTTCGACGCCAAGCGCTGTGAGGGCTATCGCAACTTCTGTAACAAGCTTTGGAACGCCTCGCGTTTCGTTTTAATGAATTGCGAGGGCTACGACTGTGGCCTCAAGCCACACACCAAGGCCGAGTGCGCCGTAGGTGGCAGCGCGCATGGTTACATGCGGTTCAGCCAAGCCGACCGGTGGATCGCGTCTAAGCTCCAACGTGTGGAAGCCGATGTCGCCAAAGGCTTTGCCGATTACCGTCTTGACAACGTCGCCAACCAAATCTACAGCTTCGTGTGGGACGAGTTCTGCGACTGGTACCTCGAAATTGCCAAGGTCCAAATTCAAAATGGCGACGAAGCGGCGCAACGTGCCACGCGTCGTACGCTGATTCGTGTGCTCGAGACGACGCTGCGCTTAGCGCATCCCATCATCCCCTTCATTACCGAGGCGCTGTGGCAAACCGTCGCACCGATTGCCGGGTTGAAAGGCGAGTCTGTCAGTATTGCTGCCTACCCTGAAAGTCAGCCGGAAAAAATCGATGCGCACGCGGAAGCCGAGATCGCCACGTTCAAGACGTGGGTGGACGCGTGCCGTAACTTACGCGGCGAAATGGGACTGTCACCGGCCGCCCGGGTCCCCATGTATGTGGTGGGCGAAGTGGATTTTGTGACCACTTATGGCCCCGCATTGAAAGCGCTGGTGCGCCTGAGCGACATCAAGGTGTTTGAATCAGAAACCGAGTGGGCCGCCGCGGCCGATGGAGCCCCCGCTGTAGTGTTGGGACAAGCCCGTGCCGCCCTGTTCGTGGCGGTCGATCTCGAAGCCGAGACCAAGCGACTCAGTAAAGAGATTGCCAAACTCGATACAGAAATTGCCAAGGCCAACGGCAAGCTAAGCAACGACGCCTTCGTGGCGAAAGCACCTCCCGCGGTCATTGAGCAAGAGCGTGCGCGTATCGCGACCTTCAGCGACAAGGTGGAGAAAATGCGCGCGCAACTGGAGAAGTTACAGCAGCGACGCTAGCGGGCCAAAGGCGACTATCGCCGTTTCAAAACAAAAGCGAACTCGGGACCGGTAGCGTCCATTTCCATCATTTCATTACCGGTCTGTTTCGCGAAGGCTTGGAAGTCACGGACCGAGCCTTGGTCGGTTGACACCACGCGCAACAACTGTCCGCTTTCCAGATCAGCAAGGGCTTTTTTTGCTTTCAAAATAGGCAGCGGGCAATTTAACCCACGGGCGTCTAGTTCTTTATCGATTTGCATTTTTATTGAGCCGTTGAAGGCTTTAATACCAGGGACCTTTATCGCGGAAGCCGCTCAGGCGGGGAAAACGCCCGTTGAGAGGTAGCGATCACCGCGATCACACACAATGAAAACGATGGTTGCGTTCTCGACCTCTTTGGATAATTCTAAAGCGACATGGGCTGCGCCGGCTGCCGAGATACCCGCGAAAATTCCCTCTTCGCGCGCCAAACGACGGCACATTTCTTCTGCATCATCTTGGGTGACCAGGCGCAGGGCATCCACATTGCTGGCATCGTAAATTTTGGGCAAATACGCCTCTGGCCATTTGCGGATGCCGGGTATACGTGAACCTTCACTCGGCTGGGCGCCGATGATCTGAACAGCTTTGTTTCGGGATTTCAAGTACCGTGAAACGCCGGTGATGGTGCCCGTGGTGCCCATGGCACTGACGAAGTGAGTCACCCGACCATGCGTATCCTGCCAAATCTCAGGGCCGGTGGTTTCGAAGTGTATGCGGGGGTTGTCGTCGTTAGCGAACTGGTCGAGCACCAGACCCTTGCCCGCCTGCTGCATATTTTCTGCCAAGTCGCGGGCATATTCCATACCGCCACTCTTGGGCGTCAAAATCAACTCAGCGCCAAACGCCTTCATCGTCTGCGCGCGTTCGATGGACAAATCCTCGGGCATGATCAATACCATCTTGTAGCCCTTGATGGCGGCGGCCATCGCCAAAGCGATCCCTGTATTGCCCGATGTTGCCTCGATCAAGGTGTCCCCTGGCTTGATATCGCCACGCTCTTGCGCTCGTTGGATCATCGACAACGCGGGACGGTCCTTCACCGACCCAGCCGGGTTGTTACCCTCCAACTTTCCCAACACCACGTTGCCGCGCGCATCAGCGACATCTCGTCCCAAGCGCTGCAGACGGACCAATGGGGTTCGACCAATCGCCGCTTCGATCGTGGGATAGTCGTTTGGTTTTGAGGTGGGTTGATTCATGGCATCAAGGCTGCGTGGAAAATTTAAGGTCCTCAACTTTGCCACAATACGAACAGGCCTGCGACGGGGGCGGATTAACGTAGTCTCGCAATATAAATTACATTTTTCAAGCCGTGTCAAAAAGGGCCGAAAAGTTATGCCATAATCTCGGTCTTGCACTGCCTGGGTGGCGAAATTGGTAGACGCAGCAGATTCAAAATCTGCCGGTGCTAAACACCGTGCCGGTTCGAGTCCGGCCCTAGGCACCAATTTGGAAAAACCTGAAAACTCCGCGTTTTCAGGTTTTTTTTCGCCTGTCGGGTGCGCTTACGGCGACACCGCATCCCCTCTATACTCCCGACTATGAAGACCTCAATCGCCGACCTTCGGAAAAGCTATGAGCGCGCCGCGCTGAACGAGAGCGACTCACTCACTGACCCACGCCTGCAGTTCGAGCACTGGTTAAATCAAGCCATTGAAGCGGAAATCCCAGAGCCCAACGCCATGACGCTGGCGACCGTCTCGTCAGACTTACGCCCCAGCACACGCGTAGTCCTGATTAAAGGCGTCGATGCGCGGGGCATTGTTTGGTACACCAACTACAACAGCCGCAAAGGCCAAGAGTTGGCCGGTAACCCATTCGCCGCCCTTCAATTTCACTGGGTAGAGCTTGAACGTGTGGTGCGCATCGAGGGACAGGTTGAAAAGGTCAGCGCCGCCGAGAGCGACGCCTACTTTCACAGCCGACCGCTTGACTCTCGCATCGGCGCTTGGGCCAGCCCGCAAAGCGAGCCGATCAGCGGGCGAGAGGTTTTAGTAGCCGCTGCAGCGAAATACGGCGCGCAATTCTTGTTGAATCCGCCCCGGCCACCGCATTGGGGCGGCTATCGTCTGGTCCCCGAGCGGTGGGAATTTTGGCAAGGTCGAAAAAGCCGTTTGCATGACCGCTTGCGCTACACGCCCTCGGCAGATGGCACTTGGCACCGAGCGCGCTTAGCCCCCTAAAGGCGCTCAACGACTTGGTCAACCACCGCTGCGATCCGATCATCAGGAACCAAAGCTGGGGCGATATCGCGCAACGGCGCCAAAACAAAGGCTCGCTCCCACATGCGCGGATGCGGAATGTGTAAAGCAGGCGATCTAATCACTGCGCTACCGTATAGCAACAGATCAAGATCAAGGGTCCGTGGCGCGTTGCGATACGGACGCTCGCGCCCAGCCGAATCTTCCATCGCCTGCATCGAAACCAACAACGCTGGTGCTGTGAGCGAGGTATCCAGCGCCACCACTGCGTTCACATAGTAAGGGCCATCGGCACCCTGCGGCGCGGTGCGATACAGCGGTGAGCATTGCCAATGGGAACCCAAAGCACGCAACCCCTCTGCGGCGGCCCTGACCTGCGTCATTGCATCGCCAAGGTTCGCGCCCACACCGATGTAGGCGCGCACCACGGGCCTAGGCGTCGTCACCACCGAATTCACTGACACCACCCGACTGCGTACCACCATCGTTGGGTTTGGGCCGACGGCGACGGCGTTTACGGGGTGCGTCCGCATCGAGTGATGCGGTCGTTTCCAAAGGCGATTCTGCGCTTTCTTGCGACGCATCGGTCGACACAGTCTTCACCACACGCTTACGCGGCGGCAACTTTTGCGCACGCAACGTCTCCAAAATCTCGTCGCGCGCCGCCTCATCCGCCAAACTGAAAGTCTCCCACCAAGTGGCTAACTCGGCATCAATTTCGCCGACATTTGCGCGCAGGCGCAGGAAGTCGAAACCCGCTCTGAAACGCGGCTGCGCCACCAGGCTTAAGGCACTGGCCGGTGTACGCTTTTCAAAACGCGGCTGCATGGTCCAGATCTCTCGCATGTCCGCACCCAACTTACCGCGTCCCGATACATCACCAATGCGCGATTCAAAGACCTCATCCACCGCCTCTTGCAGAGCCGGAAAACTGCTGGCGCGTTGTCCTCTTTGTCGCGCCAAACGCTTGGCCCAACCCGAGCGCACGTCAGACCACAACACACACGCCAATAGAAAACTTGGCGCAACGGGCTTACCCTCGTTGACACGACGATCGGTGTCACTAAGCGCTTGGTTGACAAACGGGTCCGTGGCACGCGCGACGGCCAAGTCCAACAGCGGGTAAATTCCTGTCGCCAAATTGAGTGATTGAAGCGCTTCGATCGTCGCCAGTGCATGACCTGTTTGCAACAGCTTGAGCATCTCGTCAAACAAACGGCTCTGGGGAACATCCGCCAACAACCGCGCGCTGGCAACCAAAGGCTCACGGGTGGCACGTTCCATGGTGAAACCCAGATGCGACAGTTTGGCCATGAAACGCACGGCGCGTATCACGCGCACCGGGTCCTCACGGTAGCGCGCCGCTGGCTCACCAATCATGCGCATGATGCGTTTTTTTGCATCGCGAATACCGTTGTGGTAGTCGACCACGACCTGCGTCGTGGGATCGTAGTACATGGCATTGATCGAGAAATCCCGGCGAGCGGCATCCTCCTCCATCGGCCCCCAAACGTTGTCACGCAACACCCGACCGGAAGCATCGACGGCGTGGCTCGAATTGGCTAACTGCTGCTTGCTGGTCTTCTCGTTACCCGACACTTGTTTGGCGTCGGCACTGTCCAAGTAGGCTCGGAAGGTGGATACCTCAATGACCTCATTGGCGCGTCCTCGACCATAAATGACATGCACGATTCGAAACCGACGACCGATGATGAAAGCGCGTCGGAATAAGCGTTTTACTTGCTCAGGCGTGGCATCGGTCGCGACATCAAAATCTTTCGGCTTCACGCCACACAACAAATCTCGTACGGCGCCGCCTACGATGTAGGCCTCAAAACCAGCGTCCTGCAGCGTTTCCACAACGTCCAAAGCGCGGTCATCGACCAGACTACGGTCAATTTTGTGGACTTTGAACGGGACGTCCTCGCGTTGCCCAAAGCGGCTCACAGCTGACGCTTTACCACCGCCAAGCAACTTGTTAATTAGTTTTTTAATCATTAAATAAATCCAAAATCGGCCAACTCCGGGCCTGCGCAACCGCGCGCAAATTATCGTCGGGGTTAGTCGCTACCGGATGAGTCACCGCAGTCATCAACGGTAGATCGTTGATAGAGTCGGTGTAGAACGTGCTGCGCCCGACCGTATCCAACTGCAGACCCTGCGCAGCCAACCACTGGTTGACGCGCGTGACTTTACCCTCCCGGAATGAAGGTATGCCGGCGATTTCACCCGTCGGAATCCCGCGTTCATCCAGCACCAGATCAACCGCAATCAGGTTTGGAATACCCAGTAAATTGGCAATCGGCGCGGTCACGAATGCATTCGTCGCCGTGACCAAGATCAGGGTATCGCCTGCGGCGCGATGCTTTTCAATTAACGCGGTCGCTTGGGGGCGCACAGCAGGCTTGATCACGGTCTCCATGAATTGCGCGTGCGCCGCCGCACCCACCGCAGCGGCATCACCACTCAGGTCTCGCAAGGCTTGCGTGGCGAAACGCACGTAGGCCTTGATATCCAAGGTACCCGCCTTGTACTGGTCGTAAAACTCGGCGTTGGCTTGCGCGAACACCACGGGATCACGCCAACCAATTTGAACCGTGAACTGGCCCCATGCATGGTCAGAATCCAAAGGCAACAGCGTGTGATCAAGATCAAACAACGCCAAATTCAACATATATAAGCTTTCGTTTCGATATGCAGGCGCGGACTTACTCGTCCTCGAGCATGGCTTTGATCAATGGCACCGTCACGCTGCGCTGGGTGCGCAGGGCGTATTGATCTAAGTGCGCCAGCAGCAGCATCAGGCTGCTGAGGTCACGCGAGAAACGCCGTAGCATGAAATCAATGACGTCATCGCTCAACAGCACACCGCGTTCATCCGCGGCCCGTCGCAAAACAGCGCGCCGCTGATTTTCATCCAAAGCGTGTAATTGGAACACATGTCCCCACCCCAAACGGCTCCGCAGATCATCTCTGAGCTTCAAGTCCGCCGGTGGGGCGAGCCCCGCGGAAAAAACTCCTCGGGTGCGTCCATCCGCAGGACTCAACGCGTTAACAAACCAGTTGAATGCAACCGCCTGCTGGGTCGCCGTGTAAAGGTGACAGTCATCCAAAATGATGACATCGGCACGGTCGTCAAAGTCGGGCTCATCGAAGCGCTGGGCATCAAACCACG
>JBMTSM010000099.1:0-6853 GCA_049448275.1 Burkholderiaceae bacterium | reverse complement strand
AGTTTCCACCAGCGTCAAGGGTATGAAGCGCTTCTGGTCATGATGAAAGAGGGCACCGATGCGCAAAAGGCCATGGTGCAGGACGCTGTCAACCGGTGGTGGTGGAAGTGTCTCGCCATGTTTGGACCACCAGATGCGGATAGCCCAAACAGCGCGCAAGGGATGCGTTGGGGCATCAAGCGCATCAGTAACGATGATCTGCGACAGAAATTTGTCGATGCCACCATCCCGCAAGCAGAGGTGTTGGGTGTCACGGTCCCAGACCCTGATTTGAAGTGGAATGCGGATCGTGGCCACTACGATTTCGGCGCGATTGATTGGGACGAGTTTTGGGCCACCGTGAACGGGAATGGTCCTTGCAACAAAGAGCGCTTGGCCACTCGCGTGAAAGCGTGGGAAGACGGTCAGTGGGTGCGTGAGGCTGCAGTGGCCCACGCCAAAAAGAACAAACGCGAGGAGAAAGCGGCATGACGAAACCTCTGTCCGAGTGGCCACTCTGGGAAATATTTGTGCGCAGCAAACAGGGTCTTGAGCACAAGCACTGTGGCAGTTTGCATGCCAGCGACGCGCAGCACGCCCTGCAAATGGCGCGTGACGTGTACACCCGTCGTCAAGAGGGCGTCAGCATTTGGGTCATTCCATCGAGCGCCATCACAGCGAGTTCGCCCGATGAAAAAGGCGAATTCTTTGATCCCGCGAACGACAAAATCTACCGTCACCCCACCTTCTACACCATCCCTGACGAAGTGGGGCACATGTGATGGCGGCCGTTGATTACTGGTTGCATTTGGCTGATAACGCCTTGGTGTTGGGCCAGCGCAATGCCGAGTGGTGCGGTCATGGACCGATTCTTGAGGAGGACATTGCCATGACCAACAACAGCCTCGATTTGATTGGTCAAGCGCGCATGCTTTACCAAGTGGCCGCGGCGCGATTGGATGATGGGTCGACGGAAGATACGTTGGCTTACTTCCGTGATCCCCAGGCGTTTAAGAACCTAACACTGCTCGAGCTGCCGCACCATGGTCCGTTGGTGGGGTACGCCGTAGACAATCGCGATTACGCGGTCACCATCGTGCGCAATTTTCTTTACAGCGCGTTGATGGCGTTGGTGTGGGAGCGGCTGCAAGCCAGCAAGGACGCTGACATGGCTGCTATTGCGGCCAAGTCGCTAAAGGAAACCCGCTACCACCTGCGCCACGCCCATGATTGGCTGGTCCGCTTTGGTGATGGCACCGAGGTCTCTGCGCAACGTGCACAAGCTGCTTTGGATTACTTGCTACCGTTTACGCAAGAGTTCTGGTCTGCCGCTCCCTACGAACAGGCTGCGGTTGACGCGGGCTTGGCCATTGACGTGCGTTCGCTGCAGTCGGAATGGGAACAGCTTGTGGCGCACACGCTTGAAGTGGCGAAGCTGCAGTTCTCTGCGAGAACGGGTTACCAAACGCAGGGCAAACTGGGACAGCACTCAGAGCACCTCAGTTACCTGTTGGGTGAGATGCAAAGTCTGGCCCGGGCACACCCCGAGGGCGTGTGGTGATTAATTCGGTGATTGCCGACACGGAGACACGGTTGGCACAAGCGACCCGCTTGCTGGCGACCGTGACCGACCCTGAAATACCCGTTGTGTCGTTAGACGAGATGGGGATTGTGCGCGGCGTGTTTGAAGAAGCCGATGGCGGTATTCGTGTGGTGATCACCCCCACGTACAGCGGGTGTCCGGCGATGACGCAAATCGAGGATGACATCCGCGCCGTCTTACAGCCGCTCGGTCAAAAGATCGCCGTGGAGACCCAGCTTTCGCCGGCTTGGACGACCGATTGGATGACCTCAACAGCAAAAGAAAAGCTGCGTGCCTACGGCATTGCACCCCCCAGTCGCGTGTGTGGCTCAGCCGCGGCGCAACCGCAGGTGATGCAATTTATCCGTGATGCGGCTGTCGTCGATGCAGTCGATTGCCCACACTGCGGGTCGGCGCAGACGGTCGAGGCGTCCCATTTTGGTTCGACGCCCTGCAAAGCACTCTACAAATGTTTGAGCTGCCAAGAGCCATTTGATTATTTCAAACCTTTTTAATTTGTTGGACCCATTCGCATGACAGCCACACCGCAGTTTGAACCTTTGCGTGTAAAGCGCGTTAGCCCAGAGGCCGCAGGTGCTGTTGCCGTTGCGTTTGACATTCCCCCTGCGCTACGCGATACCTTTCGCTTTGAGCCGGGACAATTCATTACCCTGAAGGCCGCACCCAATGGCGAAGAGGTGAGACGCAATTACTCCATCAGTAGCACCCGGCGACGTTTGACAGAAACCGGTGAGATTGAAATTGGTGTGCGCCCGGTTGAGGGCGGCCTCGTGTCCAACTGGTTGGCAAGCGCGGTCGCAGCGGGGGATACCCTGAGCGTCATGCCTCCCGAGGGCCGGTTTGTGATCAAGCGCGCTCGAGCCATACATCGTGTTGGCTTTGCGGCGGGTTCAGGTATCACCCCCATTTTGTCGATCGCAGCCACGAGTTTGGAGGAGCAACCCCAGTCCAAATTCACCTTGGTTTATGGCAACAAACGCATGGCGAGTGTGATGTTCAACGAGGCTCTGCAGGATTTGAAGGACCGCTATCCAGATCGATTCACGATGCTGCACATTCTGTCGCGACAGAGCCAAGAAGTGGACTTGTTACAGGGGCGAATTGACGAAGAAAAAGTCAAGGCGATCACAGCTACCTTGTTACCTATCGCCAGCATGGACGAGGTGTTTGTATGCGGCCCTGAGGCCATGATTGAGAGCGTGGAGGCCACGTTGATTGCCTTGGGATTGCCAGCAAAAAGACTGTACAGCGAGCGTTTCGCCACGGCACACGTGACACCGAAGCCGCAGCGCTTCGCAGGCGCCAGCGGTGAAGTCGCCCAGGCGGATGCCGCCAAGCAGGTGAAGTTGTCCTTAATGCTTGATGGCAAATTACACGAGCTGGCACTGGGCGCTGATGAGCATGTGCTGGATGCGGCCTTGGAGGCAGGTCTTGACTTACCGTTCTCCTGTAAGGCGGGCGTTTGCAGTACGTGCCGATGTAAGGTGACCGCGGGCTCTGTGGTGATGGATAAGAACTTCACACTCGAGCCCGACGAGGTTGCGCAGGGCTATGTCTTGAGTTGTCAGGCGCGCGCTACCAGCGCACAGGTTGCCGTTGACTTTGACCACCGCTGAAGCCTCACTGCATCACCACATTGATGCTTTCAAGACCGAGCGCCGCGTCAAAGCAGGCTCGGTCATCGTCACCGCCTTTGGTGATGCCATCGCGCCTCGTGGTGGGGTGTTGTGGTTAGGCAGTCTGATTCAACTGTTGGCGCCTTTGGGCATCAATGAGCGCTTGGTCAGGACCGCTGCATTCCGGCTGGTAAAGGAGGATTGGCTGGTTGCCCACGCAGCGGGGCGACGCACCAACTATGCGTTGTCTGTGAATGGACGGATTCGCATTCAAGAGGCCTCTCGCCACATTTACACCATATCGGCCCCCCAGTGGGACGGCGCTTGGCGTCTGCTGGCGTTGTTGGGTGAGGTCAATGGCCGCCCCCGAGAAGCGTTGAGGCGTGCCCTCTATTGGCAGGGCTTTGGCGAGCTGAATGGCCCGGTGTTCGTTCACCCGAGCGCAGATTGGGGCGCTGTGTTCGATGCGTTGGCACAAGAAGGTCTACAGGAGTCGCTACCGGCATTGGTGCCTTTCACCGCGAAAACCCCTGATGTGTTGAGTGCGGGAACAGCGCGTGATGTGGTTCATCGCGCTTGGGATTTGCAGCAATTGGGTCTCGATTACGCGGCTTTCGTTCGTGTTTATCTGCCCATAGAAAACGCGTTGAATCAGGTGGGCCATTCGCTTCAGCCAGCGCTGGCTTTTCAGTTGCGGTTGTTGCTGCTACACGATTTCCGCCGTCTTTTATTGCGCGACCCACTGCTGCCCGAGGCCTTGTTACCCGAGCAATGGCCAGGCGTGGAGGCGCGCAGCCTGTGTCGCGCAGTCTATAAACGCCTTTGGGAGGCATCGGAGCGCTATTTGGCGGACACGTTGCAGTTGGCCGATGGTGCACCGCTACAACATGCCGCACAGGTGCCAGGTCCCATGGCTGCCTGGTTGCTATGATCGCCGCATCAACATCCCACAAATCCGCTTTATGACGACACCCAGCGCCACGCTGGCGGCATTTGCCGCCAACACGACCTTCACTGATATCCCCGAGCCAGTGGTCCGAAAAATCGAAGACTTATGGGTGGACTGGGTCGGCTCAGTCGTTGCCGGAAAGGGCGCGCGCGCAGTCGAAACCATTGCCCAATTTGCCATCGCCGCCGGACCAGATCAAGGCACGGCAGAGATCATCAATGCACGGCGTACCACCAGCCCGTACTTTGCGGCAATGGCCAACGCCGCTGCGTCACACGTGGCTGAACAGGATGACGTGCACAATGGGTCAGTCTTCCACCCAGCGACCGTCGTTTTCCCAGCTGCACTGGCAGTCGCGCAGGCCATTGGCGCGAGCGGTCAAGCGTTTTTAACGGCGTGCGTTGTGGGCTATGAGGTGGGCATTCGTGTTGGCGAGTACTTGGGGCGACCACACTACAAAATTTTTCACACAACAGGAACAGCTGGTACCGTCGCGGCCGCAGCGGCTGTCGGCTCACTGTTGAAGCTGACGCCCGCACAAATGCAGCACGCTATGGGGTCGTCGGGCACGATGGCCGCTGGGCTTTGGGAATTCTTGCGGACCGCCGCTGATAGCAAGCAATTGCACACGGCGCACGCGGCAGCATCGGGTCTGATGGCGGCGACGCTGGCGCGCGATGGTTTTACCGGTGCGGCGCAAATTTTAGAGGGGCCCCAGGGGATGGGCGCGGGCATGAGCCGTGATACCGACACCGCGCACCTGACTGATGGTTTGGGGGTCCGCTGGGCTACGGTTGAAACGTCCTTCAAATACCACGCCAGTTGCCGCCACACCCACCCAGCGGCTGATGCGCTTTTGCAAGTCATGCAAGCCCACGGCTTGCAGTTGGGTTCGATTTCGGCCGTCGAGACGCTGGTGCATCAAGGTGCGGTAGATGTATTGGGCCCGGTTGTCGATCCGCAAACCGTGCACCAAAGCAAGTTTTCTATGGGAACCGTTCTGGCGTTAGTGGCGCAGTTCGGCCACGCCAGCCTAACCGCTTTTGATGCGCATTACCGCAGCGACGTGACACGCGCTTTCGCCGACAAGGTCAGCATGACAGTTGACCCTGAAGTGGATGCCGCCTACCCACAACGCTGGATTGGGAAAGTGATCGTGACGACCGTGGATGGGCGTCGCTTGGATGGGCGCGTTGATGAACCGAAAGGTGACCCTGGAAATACCTTGTCGCGTGCGGAAATCACTGACAAGGCGATGCGCTTGGCCGCCTACAGTGGCGGCGCATCGGAGGCAGAAATGGCGAGCCTGATTGAGCGATTATGGTTAGTCGCTGAATGGCCAACGGTTGGTCGATTCTGGACACCGGAATGAGCGAAGGATTGTTGCTATCGAACCCCTACCGTGCCTTGGTTATCGGCGCATCAGGCGCTATCGGGGGGGCGTTTGTTGACGCTTTTCAGAGGGATGTGTTGTGCGTCCATGTGTCCCAACTCTCGCGCCAAACGCAGCCAAGCTTTGATCTCACTGACGCATCAAGTATCCAGATACACGCGCAAGCGCTGGCAGCCGAGGGGCCTTTTGACATCATCATTGATGCGACAGGGCAGTTGACGATCGATGGGGTCGGACCAGAGAAGTCACTGGGCGCGCTACAAGCCGATCGATTGATGCGGCAGTTTGAAATTAATACCGTTGGTCCGTCGCTGCTTTTGCGGCATTTCTCCCCGATGCTCGTTAAGGGGCCCGCCGTTTACGGCAAGTTATCAGCTCGCGTTGGCAGTATCTCTGACAACCAAAAAGGCGGGTGGTACGGCTACCGAGCCGCGAAAGCCGCCTTGAATATGGTGCTGCAAACGGCCGCAATTGAATTGCAGCGGCGACAACCGGAGTGGCGCATCGTCGCGCTGCAGCCCGGTACGGTTAAGTCGCGCTTGTCCGACCCGTTCAGCAGTGGCGTGCCGCAGTTGCTGGCACCCGATGAGTCCGTGCAAGGGATGCTTGCGGCGCTTAGGACATTGCCAGCCATATCGGGCGCACAGTTTATCGACTACCGGGGTCAGTCGATTGGCTGGTAGGTCGGCGGTGCTCAGGCGGTGATCGGATCGGTCATGTCACCGGCGGCTTTTGCTGCCTGGTATCCGGCGTACAAAGCGGCATAGATGGGCCCGGGTTGCCCGTCACCAACGGGTTTGCCGTTGAGCAGGGTAATGGGCAGTACCTCTTTGGTGGCTGAGCTCAGTAACAGTTCATCGGCATTCATCACATCCGCGCGCGAGATGTCTTTTAGCTCGTAACCGATATTTTGCGCCGCGCAGATTTCTGCGATGAGGTCGTAGCGAATGCCCTCCAAAACGTGGTTGTCTTTACGGGGTCCCATTACGACGCCGTCTTTGACCACCCAAACATTGCTTGCAGCGGCTTCGCTTAGGAGGTCACCCCGAAACATGACCGTCTCCAGCGCATCCGCGTCGTAACTGATTTGCCGCGCGAATACCGCACCGAGCAGGCTGGTCGACTTGATGTGCGCACGCTCCCAGCGAAAATCATCAGCCGTCACGCAGGCCACCCCCTGCGCGCGTTGCGCCGGTGTGGGCATCTTCATCGCGTTGGTCATCACAAATACGGTTGGTGCGATGTCCTCGGGCATCACGTGGTCACGTAAGGCCACGCCACGGGTGATTTGGATGTAGACCATTTGATCACTC
>JBMTSM010000098.1:0-6864 GCA_049448275.1 Burkholderiaceae bacterium | reverse complement strand
TGTTGAAAGAGTTCGAAGACGCCTGCCGTGGCATGAAGTCTGGCGAGAGCAAGACCTTCCCCCTGGCATTCCCCGAGGACTACCACGGTAAGGATGTGGCAGGTAAGACGGCTGACTTCTTGGTCACCGTGCACAAAATCGAAGCCGCCAACTTGCCCGAAGTCAACGAAGAGTTCGTCAAGACTTTGGGCGTGACTGAGCCTACCGTGGAAGCCTTGCGCGCCGACATTCGTAAAAACCTCGAGCGTGAAGTGAAGAGCCGCTTGCAGGCCCGCAACAAGGCCGCCGCAATGGATGCCATGGTTGCAAAAGCTGAGCTGGACTTGCCCAAGGCTCCCGTGCAAGCCGAATTGGACCGCATGGTTGCCGCCGCTCGCGCCGACCTGAAACAGCGCGGTATCAAGGACGCTGAAAAAGCCCCGATCCCGGATGACATCTTCCGCCCGCAAGCGGAGCGCCGTGTTCGTTTGGGCTTGGTGGTTGCTGAGCTGGTGCGTGCTGAGAACCTCAACGCGACCCGTGACCAAATCGAAGCCCACATCGACGAGATGGCTGCCGCCTACGAGCGTCCAGCTGACGTGGTGAAGTGGTACACCGGAGACCAGCAGCGCATGGCCGAAGTTGAGGCAGTTGTGATTGAAAACAACGTGACTGAGTTCATTCTGTCAAAGGCTAAAGTGACCGAAAAAGCGGTCGACTTTGACGAACTGATGGCGCAGCAGTAATTAAATGCGGCCGAGCCTTTGAGCTCATCAACAAAAGGGCTGTGAGGCCCTTTTGTTGTTTGTAGACCCACCTTGTTTTTGGTCCTATCGCCCTCATATAAAGAAGGTGCTAGAAATTCGTTAAAGTGTCATTTTTAGAGACACAACCTTTGGAGAAGTCGCAATGAGCGCTTTGGATACACAAGCTTTGGGTATGGTCCCCATGGTGATCGAGCAGTCGGGCCGCGGTGAGCGTAGTTACGATATTTATTCGCGCCTGTTGAAAGAGCGTGTCGTCTTCTTGGTGGGGCCGGTAAATGACCAATCCGCCAATTTGGTGGTGGCTCAGTTGTTGTTTCTCGAGAGCGAGAACCCTGATAAGGACATTCACTTTTACATCAACTCACCAGGTGGTTCCGTGAGTGCCGGCATGGCGATCTTCGACACCATGAACTTCATCAAACCCGATGTGTCGACGCTGTGTACCGGTATGGCTGCCAGCATGGGCGCTTTCTTGTTGGCAGCCGGTGCCAAAGACAAGCGCTTCTCATTGCCCAACTCCCGCGTGATGATTCACCAGCCACTGGGTGGTGCGCAGGGTCAAGCAACCGACATCGAAATTCACGCCCGTGAAATTCTGCGTTTGCGCGGTGTATTGAATGGCATTTTGGCTGAGCGTACCGGTCAGCCACTGGACAAGATCGAGCGTGATACCGAGCGCGACTACTTCATGTCTGCCGACGAAGCGGCTGCCTATGGTTTGGTCGATAAAGTCATCACCACACGCGAGAGCGCAGCCAAGGCTGAAGGCGCTTAATGGCCCCGTTGCATGGGTGTCCATGGCACCCATGAGGGGTTATCATTGAGAGCAGATTTTCACCAATAGCAGAGTAAGACCATGGCGGATAAAAAAGACGCAGGACCAGAGAAAAACCTCTACTGCTCGTTTTGCGGTAAGAGCCAGCACGAGGTCAAAAAGCTGATCGCGGGTCCCTCTGTTTTCATTTGCGATGAATGCATTGACCTGTGCAATGACATCGTTCGCGATGAGCTGCCCAACACCGAGCTGGGTAAAGTCGAATCGGATGCGCTACCCACCCCGGTAGAGCTGAAGGGCAATCTCGACAACTACGTGATTGGGCAAGAGCGTGCCAAGCGCGCTTTGGCGGTGGCTGTGTACAACCATTACAAACGCCTGCGCCACAAAGAGACTTCCAAAAAAGACGACGTCGAGCTGGTCAAAAGTAACATTTTGTTGATCGGCCCCACCGGCTCGGGCAAGACCTTGTTGGCGCAAACCTTGGCGCGCATGCTGAACGTCCCGTTCGTGATGGCTGATGCCACCACCCTGACCGAAGCCGGTTATGTGGGCGAGGACGTTGAGAACATCGTGGTCAAACTGTTGCAAACCTGCGAATACGATATTCAAAAGGCGCAGCGCGGCATTGTTTACATCGATGAGATCGACAAGATTTCTCGCAAATCTGACAACCCGTCTATCACGCGTGATGTGTCAGGCGAAGGCGTGCAGCAAGCCTTGCTGAAGCTGATCGAAGGTACGGTGGCATCGATCCCGCCCCAAGGCGGCCGTAAGCACCCCAACCAAGACTTTCTGCAGGTCGACACCACGAACATCCTGTTCATCTGTGGTGGCGCGTTTGCGGGCCTCGAAAAGGTCATTGAAAACCGCACCGAGGCATCTGGCATTGGTTTTGGCGCGGCGGTGCGGTCCAAGCAAAGCCGCACCCTGACTGAGGCCTTCCGTGAGGTCGAGCCTGAGGATTTGGTGAAGTTTGGCATCATCCCTGAGTTGGTCGGTCGATTGCCGGTCGTGGCAACGCTTGATGAACTGGAAGAAGACGCGTTGATCGACATCCTCACCCAGCCTAAGAATGCGGTCGTGAAACAGTTTACGAAACTGTTGTCACTTGAAGGTGCCGAGCTCGATGTGCGCCCCAGTGCATTACGTGCAATCGCCAAAAAGGCGCTGAAGCGTAAAACGGGTGCGCGCGGCTTGCGCTCAATTCTTGAGCAAGCCTTGATCGACACCATGTTTGAGTTGCCCAGCCTGAATAACGTGTCATCTGTTGTGGTCGATGAGACCACCATTGATGACGGCAAGGCGCCTTTGTTGGTCTATCGCGAAGAGGCTAAAAAGGCCTAATTAGAAGTAAAAGGTTACGCCATGTCTGGACAAGAATTGTTACCGTCCTCATCGATTGATTTGCCACTGTTACCCCTGCGTGACGTGGTGGTGTTTCCGCACATGGTTATCCCCCTGTTTGTGGGACGCGCCAAAAGTATCAAAGCCCTAGAGACCGCGATGGCGGCCGATCGCCGCATCATGTTGGTGGCCCAGAAGGCTGCCGCCAAAGATGAACCCAGTGCCGGCGACATGTTCGAGATGGGGTGTGTGGCGAGCATTCTGCAAATGCTCAAACTGCCCGATGGCACGGTGAAGGTGTTGGTCGAGGGCTTTCAGCGCGCGCATGTTGAACGCATCGTAGACGGCGAAGAGCACTTCACTGCAACGTTGTTGCCCGTCGCGGTTGCAGATGAACGCATCGAAGATGACGAGACTGAGATCGAGGCGCTGCGCCGCGCACTGATGCAGCAATTTGACCAATACGTCAAATTGAACAAAAAGATTCCATCCGAAATCCTGACGTCGATCTCCAGCATTGATGAGCCCGGCCGTTTGGCTGACACCATCGCAGCGCACTTGCCCTTAAAGCTAGATGACAAGCAATCAGTGCTCGCACTGGTACCCATTCGCGAGCGCTTGGAGCGCTTGTTCGGTCAGATCGAGTCGGAAGTTGAGGTGCTCAACGTCGACAAGCGCATCCGCGGTCGCGTGAAGCGCCAAATGGAAAAGAACCAGCGCGATTTCTACTTAAACGAGCAAGTCAAAGCCATCCAGAAAGAACTGGGTGAGGGCGAAGACGGTGCGGATATTGAAGAAATCGAAAAGAAGATCAAGTTGGCGCGCATGCCCAAAGAGGCGCGTACCAAGGCAGAGTCAGAGCTGAAGAAGCTCAAGCTCATGTCGCCCATGTCCGCTGAGGCATCGGTTGTGCGCAACTACCTTGAGGTATTGCTGGGTTTGCCTTGGAGCAAAAAGACCAAGATCAAACACGATTTGGCGCTGGCTGATGACACTCTCAATGCCGATCACTTCGGGCTTGAGAAGGTCAAGGAACGCATCTTGGAATACCTCGCGGTGCAGCAGCGCGTTGATAAGGTGAAGGCGCCGATTCTGTGTTTGGTGGGGCCTCCTGGCGTGGGTAAAACTTCTTTGGGTCAGTCCATCGCAAAAGCGACGGGGCGCAAGTACGTGCGCATGGCTTTGGGTGGTGTACGTGATGAAGCCGAGATTCGCGGCCACCGCCGCACGTACATTGGCGCACTGCCCGGTAAGGTGCTGCAAAACCTCAGTAAAACGGGTACCCGTAACCCCTTGTTCTTGCTTGACGAAATCGACAAGCTGGGAACCGACTTCCGTGGTGATCCATCAAGCGCGTTGCTTGAGGTACTCGATCCCGAGCAAAACCACACCTTCAGCGATCACTACGTTGAGGTTGATTTCGACCTGAGCGACGTGATGTTCGTGGCGACCTCTAACTCTATGAACATCCCAGCAGCGCTGCTGGACCGGATGGAAGTGATTCGTTTGAGTGGTTACACCGAAGACGAAAAAACACACATTGCGCTGAAGTATCTGTTGCCAAAACAACTGGTCAACAACGGCCTGAAAGAAGGCGAGTTGGAAGTGCGCGAAGACGCGTTGCGCGATGTGGTGCGGTACTACACCCGTGAGGCCGGCGTGCGCTCGCTTGAGCGTGAAATTTCTAAAATCTGCCGCAAGGTTGTAAAGGGTTTGTTACTCAAAACGATGACGCCCACTGTGGTCGTCACGGCCGATAACTTGCCTGACTATCTCGGGGTGCGAAAGTTCACATACGGTCGTGCGGAGCAGAAAAACCAAGTGGGTCAAGTGGTCGGTTTGGCATGGACGGAAGTTGGCGGTGACTTGCTCACCATCGAGGCCGCTTTGATGCCAGGCAAAGGCGTGATCACGCGCACGGGTTCGTTGGGCGACGTGATGAAAGAGTCCGTCGAAGCCGCACGAACCGTGGTGCGCAGTCGCGCTAACGCTCTGGGCATCCCTGAGGAGATGTTTGAGAAGCGCGACATCCATATCCACGTCCCCGATGGTGCGACACCCAAGGACGGGCCGAGCGCTGGCGCGGCCATGGTGACAGCGCTGGTTTCGACTTTGACGCAAATCCCTATCAAGTGCACGGTGGCCATGACAGGTGAAATCACCCTGCGTGGTGAAGTCACGGCGATCGGTGGTCTGAAGGAAAAATTGCTGGCGGCCTTGCGCGGCGGTATCGAGACGGTCTTGATTCCCGAAGAGAACGTCAAGGACCTCGCGGAGATCCCCGACAACGTGAAAAACGGCCTTGAGATCATCCCCGTCAAATGGATTGACCAGGTGCTGAAAGTCGCGCTCGAACGCGAACCAGAGCCCCTCTCCGAAGCACAAGTCGCTGCCGCTGCGGCTGCCCGCGCAGCTGCGACATCGGCCGAATCGAAGGGCGCGGCAAAGCATTAAAAATTTTTTTGAGGCACTTTAAATGTGCCAAAAAAATTGGTTATACTTCTAGCTTCGGCGGACGCAGCATAGTTGAAAAGCTAAAAAGTTTCCAAAGATATGCGGGAATAGCTCAGTTGGTAGAGCGCAACCTTGCCAAGGTTGAGGTCGCGAGTTCGAGCCTCGTTTCCCGCTCCAAATAAGTAAAAAGGGAAGCTAGATGCTTCCCTTTTTCGTCAAAGCATTGCAACATAAATAACCGGCGCGATAGCAAAGCGGTTATGCAACGGATTGCAAATCCGTCTAGTCCAGTTCGACTCTGGATCGCGCCTCCAAAATCTTCTTTTGGAATCAAGAAAATAGCTCCTTCGGGGGCTATTTTTGTTTGCCCCGCGCATTCCCCAATTTGCTTTTTCACCGCGCGTGCCTATCATGCAGATTTCTGCGTTGATGAGGAGTCTCGGTGTCAGATACACGTATTGAGCGCGTCACCATTCGTCAGGTCAATTTGCCGCCGCCGGTGGTGCGCACCGACGCCATTCAATCCTTTGTGACGCAGGAGACCATTTTGGTCTCTTTGCACTGCAGCGACGGGATCGTGGGAACGGGCTATGCCTACACGATTGGTACGGGGGGCTCGTCGGTGGTGGCATTGCTTGCCGATCATTTGGCGCCCCGCCTGGTTGGTCGCGACCCTGCGCATGTGGAGGCGATTTGGCGCGATTTGTTTTACGCCACGCACGCCACTGCGGTAGGGGCAATCACCAGCTTGGCCTTGTGCTGCATCGACACAGCATTGTGGGATTGGCGCTCGCGCCAACAAGACATGCCGCTGTGGGTGTTGTTGGGTGGTGCGCAAGATCGTGTGCCGCTGTACACCACAGAGGGCGGCTGGTTGCATCTGAGTCCTGAGGCATTGGTCGATCAGACCTTGGCGGCGCAGGCAGATGGTTTTAAGGGCGCCAAGATCAAGATCGGTCGCCCGCATGTGAGTGAGGACGTGAGCCGTCTCGAAGCCGTTCGCGAGGCCGTAGGACCATCGTTCGATTTGATGACGGATGCGAATCAAGGTTTCTATCGGCAAGAGGCGATCCGGCGGGCCCGCGCATTTGATGGGCTGGACTTAGCTTGGATCGAAGAGCCCTATCCCGCAGAGGATGTGCAGGGGCACGCGCTGTTACGTGCACAAACCAGTATCCCCGTGGCGGTGGGGGAGTCGATGTACCACCTCTCGCAATTCCGAGAGTACCTTGAGCGCGGTGCATGTAGCATCGTTCAGCCTGATGTGGCTCGTATTGGCGGTATCACGCCTTGGTTGAAGACGGCGCACCTTGCCGAGGCTTTCAATGTGCCAGTGTGCCCCCACTTTTTAATGGAAATCCATGTCAGCCTGTGCGCAGCTGTGCCCAACGCCGCGTGGGTTGAGTACATCCCGCAGCTCGACCGCATCACCACCTCGCGGCTTGAGATTGACGATGGCTATGCTGTACCACCGCAAACGCCAGGGCTTGGAATCGAATGGGATTGGGGCGCCATTGGTCGCCTGAAGTTGTGCGAGTTGAC
>JBMTSM010000097.1:0-6932 GCA_049448275.1 Burkholderiaceae bacterium | reverse complement strand
AGTGCAGCCCAACAACAGTTGTCTGAGGTGACGGACCCGTGGCTCCTGAAGTCTTTGGGGGAGACTTTGCGTCGTAGCGACAAGGGTGGCGATGTTTTCTACGACACGATCAGCGCTCTGCACAAGTCGGTACGCGGCTCCGACCCCGATGCCGCGTTGTATTGGTTGGTTCGCTTACTGGATGGGGGCGCAGATCCGCGTTACGTGGCGCGTCGTTTGATTCGAATGGCCAACGAGGACATCGGGCTGGCTGACCCCCGTGCCCTGCGCATGGCACTTGATGCCAGCGAGGTTTACGAGCGTTTGGGTTCCCCCGAGGGGGAGTTGGCATTGGCGCAGAGCGCGGTTTATTTGGCCATGGCGCCGAAGTCAAATGCGGCCTATTTGGCCTATAAATCGGCGGCAGCCCTCGTGAAGCGGGACGGCTCACGCCCAGTGCCCAAGCATTTGCGCAACGCACCAACCGCATTGATGAAGCAAATGGACCACGGGGCGGGATACCGGTACGCCCACGACGAGCCGGATGCCTTTGCTGCCGGCGAGACTTACCTGCCGGAGGGGTTAACCCATCAGCGTTTCTATGAACCGGTTGAGCGCGGGCTTGAAATCAAGATCCGTGCGCGCTTGCTCCACCTGCGTTCGTTGAACGAACAGGCGGCTGAAGTCTCGAAAAAAGGCACTTAAACTCCATTTCGCCGCACCCCTAGGGTTAATCCCCCCGGATAGCGCGCCCCGAGGTTGGTGATTGTCAGTTTACGTTGGCTACAATCACCCCTCCGCTACGCAACCACTGCGCACGCACACCTGATAGCCGCGCCGTCAATGGTCGCGGTCCAACGGAGCTCTCCTCTATGGATATTTTCCTGCAACAGATCATTAATGGTCTTGTCTTGGGCAGTATGTATGCGCTCGTCGCGCTGGGTTACACCATGGTGTACGGCATTATTGGCCTCATTAATTTCGCGCACGGTGAGGTGCTCATGGTCGGCGCCATGACGAGTTGGAGTGTGATCAGCATCATGCAGGACGCCATGCCAGGCGCACCAGGCTGGCTCTTGTTGATCTTGGCGCTTCTGATCTCCTTCGTGGTGTGTGGTCTGCTCAACTTCACCATTGAGCGCGTCGCCTATCGACCGTTGCGTAACGCACCGCGTTTGGCCCCGCTGATCACCGCTATTGGTATGTCCTTGTTTTTACAAACCATGGCCATGATCATTTGGAAACCCAATCCCAAACCATTTCCAGCGGTCTTGCCGACCGAGCCTATCGCTGTCGGCGGCGCGGTGATCTCTGTCACTCAGATCTTCATTTTGGCGGCGACAGCGATTACCTTAGCTGCTTTGTTGTTCTTGGTGAACCGAACCAAACTCGGTCGAGCCATGCGGGCGACCGCTGAAAATCCCCGGGTAGCTGGTTTGATGGGTATTCGTCCTGACACCGTGATCTCGGTGACGTTCATCATCGGTGCTGTTTTGGCTGCGCTCGCGGGCGTCATGTGGGCGCTCAACTACGGAACCGTCCAGCATTTCATGGGATTCATGCCAGGTCTGAAAGCCTTCACGGCAGCCGTCTTTGGTGGTATCGGTAACTTGGCGGGTGCTGTCGTCGGCGGCCTCGCGCTCGGCCTGATTGAGGCCATTGGAGCGGGTTACTTGGGTGCCCTGACCGGCGGCGTCTTGGGCAGCCAATATTCCGATATTTTTGCTTTCGTGGTGTTGATCGTCGTCTTGACGCTGAGGCCTTCGGGTTTGCTGGGCGAGCGGGTCGCCGATCGCGCGTGAGGGGGCGCAAGCTATGAATTCGAAACGAAACAAATTTGCAGTTTTTCTGGCGTGCGGCGTCCTGCTGATGATTTTGCCGTTCTTGCTACAGCCATTCGGTAATTCATGGGTGCGCATCATTGATATGGTGCTGCTCTACATCATGCTGGCCCTCGGACTGAACATTGTGGTGGGCTACGCAGGCCTGCTCGATTTGGGCTATGTGGCTTTTTTCGCTGTTGGTGCTTATGTGTTCGGCCTCTTGGCATCGCCACACTTACTCGCGAATTTCGCTGACTTGGCAGCAAGCTTCCCCGATGGTGTGCATTACAACATTTGGGTCGTACTGGCGGTCGCGGCATTCATTGCCGGTTTAGCCGGGATGTTGTTGGGTGCACCAACGCTCAAACTCAGAGGCGACTATCTGGCGATCGTTACCCTGGGTTTCGGTGAGATTGTCCGAATCTTCCTGCTCAACTTAGACCGCCCCGTCAACATTACCAATGGCCCCAAGGGGTTGATGCGCATTGATGACGTCAATTTATTCGGCGTCGACTTTGGTCGACCGTTGGATTTGGGTTTCATTACTGTTGAGTCGGTGTCGCTTTATTACTACCTGTTCTTGTTGATGGTGATCATGACCATCTTCATTTGCTACCGAATCGAAAATTCGCGTATTGGACGGGCTTGGATGGCCATCCGTGAGGATGAGATTGCAGCCAAGGCTATGGGCTTGAATACCCGCAATTTGAAGCTGATGGCATTCGGGATGGGCGCCTCGTTCGGCGGTATTTCTGGGGTCTTGTTCGCCGCTTTCCAAGGGTTTGTCTCACCGGAATCGTTCTCACTGATGGAGTCCATCATGATTGTCGCGATGGTGGTTCTAGGTGGTTTGGGTCACATCCCAGGGGTCATTCTGGGTGCCATTCTGTTGGCTGGCTTGCCCGAGGTGCTACGCCATGCCGCTGGCCCACTTACGCAGCTAACTGACGGCCGTTTGGCACCCGAGATTTTGCGTCAATTGCTGATCGCTTTGGCGATGATTGTGATCATGATTTTGCGACCCAAGGGGTTGTGGCCCGCGCCCGAACACGGCAAGTCATTGGTAAAGAAGGACTGACAGCATGAGCGAAATTGTTCTTAAAGTTGCCGATGTTTCGAAACGATTCGGCGGTCTGCAAGCCCTCGCAGATGTTGGTATCGAAATCCACCGGGGTGAGGTTTATGGCCTGATTGGTCCGAACGGCGCTGGTAAAACCACGTTCTTTAACGTTCTCACAGGTTTGTACACACCCGATAGCGGAACGTTTGAGTTGGCGGGTAAGCCGTACACACCGACTGCGGTCCATGAAGTGGCGAAAGCCGGTATTGCCCGTACCTTCCAAAACATCCGTTTGTTCGCTGAGATGACAGCGCTCGAAAACGTGATGGTGGGGCGTCATGTCCGCACCCAATCGGGTTTATTGGGCGCTATTTTGAAGACGAAATCTTTCCGCAAGGAAGAGGCCGAGATCGAGGCGCGCGCCCATGAGCTGTTGGCTTATGTCGGTATTGGTCACTATGCCGATTACAAGGCGCGTACCTTGAGCTACGGTGACCAACGCCGCCTCGAAATTGCGCGTGCCTTGGCAACAGACCCGCAGTTAATTGCTTTGGACGAGCCCGCTGCAGGTATGAATGCCACCGAAAAAGTGTTGTTGCGGGAGCTCATTGACCGCATTCGCAACGACAACCGAACCATCCTCTTAATTGAGCACGATGTGAAGCTGGTGATGGGGTTGTGCGACAAAGTGACGGTGTTGGATTACGGTCGCTCGATCGCACAAGGGGTACCTGCCGATGTGCAAAAGGATCCCGCGGTGATTGAGGCCTATCTGGGTGCTGGCCACTGAGGCACAACGGGACGCAAAAAATGACAAAGACACTACTAAAAATCAGCGGACTGAAGGTGGCTTATGGCGGCATTCAAGCCGTAAAAGGCATCGATCTAGAGGTGCGTGAGGGTGAGTTGGTTACCTTGATCGGCTCCAACGGTGCGGGCAAAACGACCACCATGAAGGCGATCACGGGGTTACTGCCGGCTGCCGATGGATCTATCGAGTACCTCGGGCACTCCATCAAAGGCCAAGGCTCATGGGACTTGGTGAAACAGGGTTTGGCAATGGTGCCCGAAGGGCGTGGCGTATTCACGCGTATGAGCATCGTAGAGAACCTCAAAATGGGGGCCCACGTCCGGACCGATGAGAAAGAAATTGCCAAAGATATCGAACAGATGTTCGAATTGTTTCCGCGGCTCTACGAACGCAAGGATCAGTTATCCGGCACCATGAGTGGCGGCGAACAGCAGATGTTGGCCATGGCTCGTGCGCTGATGAGCCGACCCCGAGTGCTGCTTCTGGACGAGCCTTCGATGGGGCTCTCGCCCATCATGGTAGACAAAATCTTTGAAGTCGTGCGCGACGTCTCTGCCCGCGGTGTCACGGTGCTGTTGGTTGAGCAGAACGCGCGGTTGGCACTGATGGCGGCAAATCGGGGTTACGTGATGGACTCCGGTTTGATCACGATGTCGGGCGATGCCAAAGAGATGCTGAGCGACCCGCGGGTGCGCGCAGCCTATCTCGGAGAGTAGGGGTCATTGGCGGCGTAAAATAGTGGCTTTGCGCTGCCGGCGCCCCCTTGATGAATGCACGCAGGGCTGCGTGCGTCCCTACTGAATCCGCCATGTCAAATTCCACCGAAGCGTCCGCATCGTCAACCCCTGCCGTTGACGAAAACCAACTCATTGCTGAGCGACGCGACAAACTCGCCGCGTTGCGTGCGCAGGCCAGAGCCAGCGGTCAAGCGGCCTTTCCCAACGACTTCAAGCCGCAGCACCGCGCACAGGCCCTAGTCGATCAATTTGGTCACAAAACCAAAGAGGAGCTCGAACCGATTGCCGCCCGCGCCAGCGTCGCTGGTCGCATGATGCTCAAGCGTGTGATGGGCAAGGCCAGTTTTGCGACGTTGCAAGACGCCTCCATGGGCAGTTCGGGCGGACGCATCCAGATCTACCTCAACAACGACAGTGTGGGCGAAGACTGTCATCAAGCTTTCAAACACTGGGATCTCGGGGACATCGTCGCCGCTGAGGGTGTTTTGTTTAAAACCCGCACGGGGGAGTTGACCATCCACGCCGACAGCGTGCGGTTGTTGACCAAGAGCTTGCGCCCACTCCCCGACAAGTTTCACGGGGTCGCTGATCAAGAGATCAAATACCGGCAGCGTTACGTTGATTTGATTACTGACGGTGATGCCCGGGCGCGCTTTGCGGCACGCAGCCGGGCTGTCAGTAGCATGCGTGAGTTCATGGTTTCCCATGACTTCTTGGAGGTAGAGACGCCGATGCTGCACCCGATTCCCGGCGGCGCGAATGCCAAGCCGTTTGTCACGCACCATAACGCGCTGGATCAAGAGATGTATCTGCGCATTGCACCAGAGCTTTATTTGAAGCGCCTGCTGGTCGGGGGATTTGAGCGGGTATTTGAAATCAATCGCAATTTCCGGAACGAGGGCATCTCGGTGCGCCACAACCCGGAATTCACAATGATGGAGTTCTATGCGGCATATTGGAATTACCAAGACCTCATGACCTTCACCGAGTCATTGATTCGTGACGCCGCACAAAAGGCGGTTGGCTCTCTGTTGTTGAGTTACGGTGGCCATGCGGTTGATTTGAGCCAACCCTTCGCTCGCCTCACGATTCGTGAGGCGATCGCGCAATACACCGACGCCGGCGAAAAGGCGGATGATGCTGACTGGTTGGCCCAAGCACTCAAGGGGTTGCGCGTGGCGCCAGACAAGATAGCGGGCAAGTCGCTGGCAGGCCTGCAGGTGATGTACTTTGAGGAGTTGGTCGAGGAAAAGTTGTGGCAGCCGACCTTCATTTGCGAGCATCCCGTCGAGATCTCTCCATTGGCGCGTGCCAGCGATGAGCGCCCGGAGGTGACCGAGCGTTTTGAGCTTTACATTACGGGGCGCGAGTTTGGTAACGGTTTTTCCGAGTTGAACGATGCGCAAGACCAAGCCGCCCGCTTCCACTCGCAGGTCGCGGCCAAAGATGGCGGCGATGATGAGGCCATGTTTTTCGACCATGATTTTGTCCGTGCCTTGGAATATGGCATGCCACCCGCTGGTGGTTGCGGCATTGGCATTGACCGTTTGATGATGCTGCTAACAGACAGTCCCAGCATCCGAGACGTGATCTTGTTCCCCGCGTTGCGTCACCAAGCTGGGTAAACGCCTCAGTGGGTTAGGGGCCCCATAAGAAAACCGCTGGTAACGGGAAGCGCGGCATCGTCCCTGCTTTGTTTTGCTCGCTCCAGGTTTTTACCGACTGACTCACCACCAGGGGTGTCATCGCCAGACCGCTGGCAACCGCCAATCGGGTGCTGGGTTGTAGGGTCGCAAGCAGGGTCTGTAACAAGGCATCGTTGCGGTAGGGCGTTTCGATGCAAATTTGAGTCTCGCCCGTTTTCAGTGCGCGTGCCTCAGTGCTGCGAATGTGTGCCAGCTGCTCGGCACCCTTGGGCAAGTAGCCTATGAATGCGAATTGTTGGCCATTCAATCCGCTGGCAGCCAAACCCAGCATCAAGGAGACGGAGCCCCCCAGGGGTACGACGGTCAATCCCAATGCGTGCGCCGCACGAACCACCGACGAGCCAGGGTCAGCAACGGCGGGGATCCCCGCTTCACTCACCAGGCCGATGTTTTGACCATCCAGACAGGGTTTGAGCATGGTGCGCGCCGCGTTATCGAAAGCGTCGGTGAGGTGATCCCCTTGTTTATGGGCGGCGCGGGGTATCACCTGTATGCCCATCGATTGAATGGGCGTTCGAAGCGGCGTGTGATGATTGATTCGGCCCAAAAAAGCACGGGTGGATTTGGCGTTTTCCGTAATCCACTGGGGCAACGTTGCCGCAACGGCAATAGTGGCCTCCGGCAGCAGGTGGGCGATCGGTGCCATGGCCTTCTCGTCGCAACCAAAGTCCAAAGGTGTAGGCACCAGGTACAGGCGCCCCGCGACAGGTTTTTCGCTGACACGTTCAGGCGTAAAGGGCGAGGAGCGCATGGGCGACTTTCGGTTGGTTACAAATCAGGGAATTTCAGGGCGTCACGAGCCCCGCTTCACGCAAT
>JBMTSM010000096.1:0-6994 GCA_049448275.1 Burkholderiaceae bacterium | reverse complement strand
GCGTTGGGCACCTCGTTGGTCAATACCTTGTTTGTGTTGGATGAGCCCAGCATTGGCCTGCACCCCCGCGATATGGACCGAATCACAGAGGCGATGATGCGCTTGCGTGATGCCGGTAACACCTTGGTTGTGGTGGAGCACGATCCTGCCGTGATGATGGCGGCTGATCGTGTGATTGATATGGGGCCGGGGCCTGGAGAGCGCGGTGGTGACATCGTGTTCGACGGGACGCCCGCTGAGCTGCGCCATGCCGACACGCTGACGGGGGCCTATCTAGGCAACCGCAAACAGGTGGGTATGGGATTCAAGCGGATGGTCAGTGAGAACACGCCGCGCCTGATTCTTGAAGATGTATCCGCCAATAACCTGAAGCACATTGACGTCAATTTCCCCTTGCAACGGTTGGTCTGTGTCACGGGCGTGAGCGGGTCGGGTAAATCCACGCTTATCCAAGACGTACTGGCGCCAGCCTTGATGCGGCACTTCGGTAAGCCCACGGAGACGCCGGGTACGCATCGCCGTTTGTTGGGTGCGGAACAACTGAGTGATGTGATCTTTGTTGACCAGTCGCCCATCGGTAAAACCGCTCGCTCTAATCCAGTGAGCTATGTCGGCGCTTGGGATGCGCTGCGCAGCCTGCTGGCGACGGCACCTCTGGCGCGTGAGCGTGGGTACACAGCCTCAAAATTCAGCTTCAACGGTGGTGATGGGCGGTGCCCGTTGTGTGGGGGCTCTGGATTTGAGCACGTCGAGATGCAGTTCCTCAGCGATGTTTATTTGCGCTGCCCTGATTGCGATGGACAACGTTATCGCCCAGAGGTACTTGAGGTGCGACTCAATCACCGCCATCCCGATGCGAAGCCCGGGGATGTCGGTTTGAATGTTGCGGATATTTTGAATCTGACGGTGGCTCAAGCCACGCAGGTGTTTGCCCAAGAGCGTGATGTGCTTCGGGCTTTGCAGCCCATTGCCGATGTGGGGTTGGATTACGTCAAACTGGGTCAACCCGTACCCACGCTCTCGGGTGGTGAGGCGCAACGTTTGAAGCTGGCAGGCTACCTAGCGGAGGCTGCAAAAGGGGGGTCGAGTAGTCGGCAAGCGGTGGCTAAAAAGGGCGCCTTGTTCATGTTTGATGAGCCCACGACTGGCTTGCATTTTGAGGATATTGCCAAGTTGATGCGCGCTTTGCGACGGTTGATGGAGGCGGGTCACTCGGTACTGGTTATTGAGCACAATTTAGACGTGATACGCGCCAGCGATTGGCTGATTGACCTGGGGCCGGAAGGCGGCGTGCAAGGTGGCGAAATCGTGGCGCAGGGTACACCAGAGGCGTTGCGTGAGCACCCTACCTCCCACACCGCAAAAGCGCTGCGCGATTACGACGTCGCGATGGGCATTGGCGGTCAGGTGGTCGCGGAGGCATTGATCCCCACGGGTACGGCAGCCAAGCCAGCGCGTTCACCAAACATTGAAATTGTGAATGCCCGCGAACACAACTTGAAGGGCATCAGCGTCGCGATTCCGCGTGGCCGGTTCAACGTGATCTCGGGGGTCTCCGGTTCCGGTAAGTCAACGTTGGCATTTGATATTCTGTTCAATGAAGGGCAACGGCGTTATCTCGAATCTCTGAACGCGTACGCCCGGTCGATCGTGCAACCCGCCGGTCGACCAGAGGTGGATGCTGTTTACGGTATTCCACCGACCGTCGCCATCGAGCAGCGGTTGAGCCGTGGTGGTCGAAAGAGTACCGTGGGCACGACCACCGAGGTTTGGCATTACCTGCGTCTGCTGTACGTGAAGTTGGGGACCCAGCACTGCATCCACGATGATGCAGCCGTGCTCCCGCAAACGCCAGATACGATGGTGGCTAACATCCTGAAGCAGCACAAAGGCAAGCGCATTGGTCTGTTGGCGCCGATGGTGATTGGCCGTAAGGGCGTTTACACGGAACTGGCTGATTGGGCTAAACCACGTGGTTACACGCACCTGCGAGTTGATGGTGTGTTTTTGCCTACCGATAATTTCCCGCGTTTGGACCGCTTCAAGGAGCACACCATCGAGCTGCCCGTGGGCGACGTTTTGGTGAATGCAAAGGCAGAGTCAGAGATTCGTCGGCTGTTGTCGATCGCGCTGGTGCATGGCAAAGGGGTGGTACATATCCTCTCGGAGATGGAAGGTTTGGAAGCCGTTATGCAGCGCGATGGAGACACCACGGTGGTGGGACGCGTCACCGTGGCATCTAGCCTGCGTGCTTGCCCCGTATGTGCAACGAGTTACCCCGAATTAGATCCACGCCTGTTCTCATACAACAGCAAGCACGGTTGGTGCACTGACTGCGTCGGCACGGGCGTGCGGTTGAACAAAGACCAAAGGAAAACGCTCGACGACTCCACACTCGATGACCGCGAAAAAGGCCGTGAACAGCGTTTTGCAGAGGTCGAAGTCGAAGACCTATCGGACGAACATTGCCCCACGTGCGCGGGTACCCGCTTGAATGCACAGGCCCGCGCAGTGCGGTTTGCGGGGGTGGGTATTGCCGACGTTGCACGCCTATCGGTACGCGATTTGCAAAAATGGGTGGCCCAATTGAAACTCACCCTGCGTGAGACCGACATTGCCCGCGACTTGATCCCTGAAATCGCCTCGCGTCTGCAGTTTTTGCATGACGTCGGATTGGGCTATCTCACGCTTGACCGTGGTGCGCCGACGCTGAGTGGTGGTGAGGCACAGCGGATTCGACTCGCGGCACAGTTGGGCAGCAATTTGCAAGGCGTTTGCTACGTGCTTGATGAGCCGACGATTGGTTTGCATGCGCGTGATAACCAAATTCTTTTGAATGCATTGCACGCACTCGGCAGCAAGGGCAACACCCTGGTGGTGGTTGAGCATGACGAGGACACCATCCGCCGTGCGGACCACCTTATTGATGTCGGACCGAGCGCGGGTAAGTTGGGTGGCACGATCGTGGCACAGGGGAGCGTGCAAGACCTGCAGGAATGTCCTGACAGCGTGACTGGCCGTTACCTGCGTGACGCCATGCGTCACCCGATGCAGCCGCGTCGTGCGGTCGATAAAGCGGCGATGGCGAGCAACGGTGCGCTGCACTTGGTTGGCGCACACCTGCACAACCTTCAGGATGTCTCTATTGACATCCCTTTAAAGCGCTTGGTGGCGATTACGGGTGTCTCGGGATCGGGTAAATCAACCTTGGCGCGCGACGTCTTGCTGACCAACGTTGCGGCGGTGGTGACGCCCACCATGAAACGCGCGCTGGCCAAAGACGCCGACGCCGCACGACCCGCTTGGGTGGGGTGTCGTGACTTACTCGGTTACGACACACTCGACCGGGTTTTGGAGGTGGATCAAACACCGATCGGTAAAACGCCGCGCTCTTGCCCAGCCACCTACATTGGCTTTTGGGATACTGTGCGCAAGTTATTTGCGGAAACTTTGGAGGCAAAAGCCCGCGGCTATTTGCCGGGGCGTTTCTCGTTTAACACTGGCGACGGTCGTTGCCCTGGGTGTGATGGCCAAGGTATGCGCACCGTTGAAATGAGCTTCCTGCCCGATGTTAAGGTCCTGTGTGAGACCTGCCATGGTGCGCGGTTCAACCCCGAGACTTTGGCAGTGACCTGGCGCGGTAAAAGCGTCGGTGACGTGTTGGGTATGTCTGTCGATGAGGCCGTCTCGTTCTTCGAGTCCATGCCGGCCATCGCGCACCCGTTGCAATTGCTACAAGATGTGGGGCTGGGCTACCTCACTTTGGGGCAGCCATCACCCACGCTGAGTGGTGGTGAGGCCCAGCGTATCAAGCTGGTAACCGAGCTGACCAAGGTGCGTGATGAAGTCGGGCGTCGGGGACAAAAAGCGCCGCACACCCTTTATGTGTTGGACGAGCCCACCGTGGGTCTACACATGGCGGACGTTGAAAAGCTCATTCGCGTCTTGCACCGTTTGGTGGATGCAGGCCACAGCGTGGTGGTGATTGAACATGACCTCGACGTGATTGCGGAAGCAGACTGGGTCGTTGACATGGGCCCCGATGGCGGTCACGAAGGGGGCCGCGTGGTTGCCGCCGCACCGCCAGAGGCTTTGGTGAAACGCCAGACTGCAACCGGCATGGCATTGGGGCCGGTCTTGAAGCGTTAATTACCGGCGCTTATGTCGATTGCGCGCTGGTGTCTCCGGCGCGCGCGCGGGCTAACAAAACCAAGCCCAAGGCCGCTACGCTGCACAACACCAGCGGAAAGCCGACGCTCGGCGATACCTGTAAGGTTGCTGCGCCAATTGCGGGTGCCACCATGCCGCCGGCGGTGTAGGCCAGCACCAGCACGGCGGTACCGCTGACCAATCGGATCCCCGTTTCACGGTTGCCAATGTCGATCATCGCGAGGGTGTAGAGCACGCCACCGGCACCGCCCCAGGTCAAAGCAACGAACCAAGCCAATCCTGGGATGGAGGCCGTCAGGGGTAAGGTCAGTGTGCCGAGCCCCGTGAAGAGCGCTGCTAATCGCATCAATTGCAGGCGGGTGTGGGCCGGGTTGCCCCAGAAGGCGCGCGCGACACCTTGCCGATTCGGTTTGGATAAGAAATCGGCCATAAATCCCGCGGGCAACATGAGCACCGCACTGCCAATACCACTGGCTGCAACCAGTAACGTGGCCATCGTGGGTGACCAGCCCATGCTCAGCCCCATGAGCGGCAAGATCGCGGTCAGGCCGGCTTCAAAAAAGCCCCCCATGAAACCTGCAAACATGATGACGGGGTAGGCGCTTAAGGCGCGCCAGATGCCGTGTAAGCCCAGCGGCGCTTCCGCGTGATCGTGGGCCGGCGGCAATGATGGGATGTAGGCCGTTAGTGCGGCGCCTGCTACCAGCGCAGCCAAGGCAACCCATAAGGCGACGGGTGATTGTGGACCGATCCACGCCAACAAAATCGGGCTGACGATAAAGGTCATGCCGACCAAAGTTTCGAAAATACCGACATAAACCCCACGCTTACCAGGGGGCGAAAACTCCGCGACCAAGGCCTCGGCCAGCACCCAGCGTAAGCCCCCCGCCATGCCCGCAACGGCTTGCGCGACGAACCAAGTGGCGATCCACGGTGACAACGCAAATACTAAACCGGTCGCAATAGGAATCAATGCACTGAGCCACAGCGCGTTTTTTCGACCCAAGCGGGCGGTGATGGTCGAGGCGAAAGGGGTGAATAAAAAGATACCTGCATAGCCTGTGGTGGCAAATAGCCCTGCCGTGGCCGTGTCTAATCCTGCGTCTTTTAAGCGCAACAAATTGAGCGGTAACAGCATGAATACCCCGACGAGTTCGAGGTAAGTCGAGGCAAAAAGGGCAGAAAGCCCAACACGGGCGGATGGTTTCGTCGCAGGCATGGCGGCTAGTGTAGGCGCTTCAAAAGCAATCGCGTTACAATTACAGGATCCGAGGAGCGCTGCAGCTCGGGGTTGCAATGACCCCTGAGTGAGGCTCGGACTTTAACGGCGCTCACCCATGTTGACCTCGGGTGAGTGGCTCTCCGCAGGTCGCATGGTTGTCCGAAACCTGACTGTGGAGTAATTCATGAACGCCGTTCTCAAACCGCAAACTGCCCCAAACTACGTGATCGCCGACTTGGCTTTGGCAGCGTGGGGCCGCAAAGAAATCAACATCGCCGAAACTGAAATGCCTGGCCTCATGGCCATTCGTTCAGAGTATGCCGCTCAGCAACCCCTCAAGGGCGCGCGCATCACGGGTAGCTTGCACATGACGATTCAAACCGCAGTGCTGGTCGAAACGCTGCAGGCACTGGGCGCCGAAGTCCGTTGGGCCTCTTGCAATATTTTCTCAACCCAAGACCAAGCGGCTGCCGCACTGGTTGAACGTGGCACGCCCGTGTTCGCGTTCAAAGGGGAGTCACTCGCTGACTACTGGGAGTTCACCCACCGTATTTTCGAATTCGACGGTGCCAAGGGAACCCCTGAGGAAGGCCCCAACATGATCTTGGATGATGGCGGTGACGCCACTGGCCTGATGCACTTGGGTGTGCGCGCCGAGAAAGATATCAGTGTGTTGGATAACCCCAGTAGCGAAGAAGAGACGTATTTGTTCGCCTCGATCAAGGCCAAACTGGCGGTTGACCCAACCTTCTACAGCCGCCGCTTGCCTAACATCATGGGTGTGACCGAAGAGACCACCACAGGTGTCTTGCGTTTGAACGAAATGAGTGCCGCGGGAACCTTGAAGCTCCGCGCCATCAACGTGAACGACTCAGTCACCAAGAGCAAATTCGACAACCTTTACGGTTGCCGCGAGTCTTTGGTTGACGGTATCAAGCGTGCAACTGACGTGATGATCGCTGGCAAGGTTGCTGTTGTTGCCGGTTACGGTGACGTGGGCAAGGGCTCAGCGCAAGCCTTGCGTGCCCTGTCGGCGCAAGTCTGGGTGACCGAAGTTGACCCGATCTGCGCACTGCAAGCCGCCATGGAAGGCTACCGAGTCGTGACGATGGAGTACGCCGCCGACAAGGCTGACATCTTCGTGACGGCCACTGGCAACAAAGACATCATCACCCGTGCACACATGGACAAGATGAAAGACCAGGCGATCGTGTGCAACATCGGTCACTTCGACAACGAAATTGATGTGGCGGGTTTAGATGGTTGCAAGTGGGAAGAGATTAAGCCGCAGGTTGACCACGTGATCTTCCCAGACGGCAAGCGCATCATCATGCTAGCGAAAGGCCGTTTGGTGAACTTGGGTTGCGGTACGGGGCACCCCAGCTTTGTGATGAGCAGCTCGTTTGCGAACCAGACGATTGCTCAGATCGAGTTGTTTACACGCCCTAACGACTACGAAGTCGGTAAGGTCTACGTATTGCCCAAGCATCTCGACGAGAAGGTGGCACGCTTGCACTTGATGAAGGTCGGCGCCATTTTGACCGAGCTGACACCCGATCAAGCCAAGTACATCGGCGTTAAGCAAGCGGGCCCATACAAGCC
>JBMTSM010000095.1:0-6996 GCA_049448275.1 Burkholderiaceae bacterium | reverse complement strand
GCCTCGATCATGTGCAGTGTCAGATCGCGGTTATCACTGGTCGCTGTGATGTCCAAAAAGGTGAGTTCATCAGCGCCCTGTCGGTTGTACCGCGCCGCAATTTCAACGGGGTCTCCCGCGTCACGCAACGCCACAAAGTTCACCCCTTTGACCACCCGACCACCGGTCACATCCAAGCAGGGAATGATGCGTTTAGCGAGCATAACGACGCTCCGCTAGGCGGCCGGTTTCAACCATTGAGTTCGTCTGCAAGTTCTTGCGCCGCCTCGAAATCGAGGTCTCCGGTGTAAATCGAACGACCGCAAATGACGCCCTCAACACCCTCTTCTTCAACCGCACACAGTGCACGGATGTCCTCGATGTTCGACAAACCGCCTGACGCAATGACAGGAATCGTCAGGGCCTGCGCCAATTTAACGGTCGCATCAATGTTGATGCCTGACAGCATGCCGTCACGGCCGATGTCCGTGTAGATGATGCCCTCGACACCATAGTCTTGGTACTTCAACGCGAGATCAACGACCTCATGTCCGGTCAGTTTGCTCCACCCATCGGTGGCCACTTTGCCGTCCTTGGCATCCAGACCCACGATGATGTGACCGCCAAAAGCTGAGCAGGCGTCTTGCAAAAACCCGGGATTCTTTACAGCAGCCGTACCGATGATGACGTAGGCCAGCCCCGCGTCCAAATACCGCTCGATGGTATCGAGGTCCCGAATACCGCCGCCCAATTGCACATCCACCTCGTCACCCACCTCTTTGAGGATGCGCTTAATGGCCAGTTCGTTTTTCGGCTGTCCTGCAAAGGCGCCATTCAGATCGACTAGGTGCACACGCCGCGCCCCTTTATCCACCCAGCCCCGGGCGACCGCGGCAGGGTCATCACCGAAAACTGTGGATTGATCCATGTCACCTTGCTTGAGGCGGACACATTGACCATCTTTCAAATCAATAGCGGGAATCAACAACATGTGCTTTTTCTGTCGGTTGGGGTCAAAAAATCAAAGATTCAGGCGCTACTGGTGCAACCTAGGGCTTCCAGTTTAAAAAATTTTTGTAGAGTGTCAAACCCTGATCGGCGCTCTTTTCCGGGTGAAATTGCGTTGCAAACAGGTTGTCGCGCGCGATCGCCGCGCAAAACCAGTCACCATAATGTGCCTGTCCAGCACAATGCGCGGCTTCTGCGGTGCTGGCGTAGTAGCTGTGCACGAAATAAAAGTGGGCTCCATCGGGCACGCCAGCAAACAGGGGATGCGCATGACCATCCGATTGGGTCTGCCTAACCGCATTCCAACCCATTTGCGGCACTTTGAAACGACTGCCGTCTGCTTGTAACGTATCGGCAAGCTGGAATTTACGCACCCGGCCCGGAATGAGGCCCAAGCCCGTCGTGTCGTTTTCCTCGCTGTGATCCAGCAACATTTGCATGCCCACGCAAACCCCAAAAAGGGGCTTTTTTGCCGCAGCTTCTAAAACAGCAGCGCGCAAACCTGAACGGTTCAATTCTCCCACGCAGTCTCCCATGGCACCTTGTCCCGGCAAAATGACCCGGTCCGCGCGACTCAACTCGTCAGGATCAGCGGTGATTCGCACCGTCAACGAAGTGTCAGTGGCAACCGCGCGTACCGCATTCAAAACAGAGCGCAAATTACCCATGCCGTAGTCGACGATAGCAACGAAAGGGGTAGCGGAGGTAGACACGTGTGCTTTAGATGCAAGGGCAGCGCACCAGCGATGGGGCGCGGCGGGCAATCGTCAATGGCCGTTGGGTATTAAAGACTGCCTTTGGTAGATGGCACGGCGTTGGGCGCACGTGGGTCGCGGGTCAGTGCGGCACGCATGGCGCGCGCAAATGCCTTGAAGACCGTTTCGGCTTGGTGGTGGGCATTTTCGCCCTTCAGGTTGTCAATATGGAGGGTGACGCCTGCATGGTTAACGAATCCTTGGAAGAACTCAAACGCCAGTTGGGTATCAAAAGCGCCCACCATACCGCTCTTAAAGGGCACATCCATGTGCAAGCCTGGCCTGCCGGAAAAATCAATAACAACCCGTGAAAGGGCCTCATCAAGCGGAACGTAGGCGTGACCGTAGCGCATGATGCCGCGCTTATCGCCCACCGCTTGCGCCACCGCTTGGCCTAACGTGATGCCGACGTCTTCAACCGTGTGGTGACCATCAATGTGCAAATCACCTTTGGCTTGAATGGTGAGATCGATCAGACCATGCCGCGCGATTTGATCGAGCATGTGATCAAAAAAACCAATGCCGGTGCTCAGGTTGGCGACACCGGTTCCATCGAGGTTGACCTGCACGCGAATCTGGGTTTCTGCGGTATCTCGCGTAACGTCACCCTTGCGGGCGGTCTCATTGACCGGGGCATTCATAAAGCGGCTTTCAAGGCGTTTAGCAAACTGGCGTTTTCCTGCGGGGTCCCCACAGTGATGCGCAGGCATCTTTGCAACAATGGGTGCATTGTAGAAACATTCTTCACCAGAACACCGCTGGCTTTCAAGCACTCGAACGTCTTTGTTGCGTCCGGCACACGTATCAGGATCATATTGGCCTGGCTCGGGAAGACCTCGCAACCCGGCAGTGCCCTAAGCGCCTCGCTCAAGGAAGCCCGATCAGACCTAATTTGAGCCGCTTGAGACGCGAACAGAGGGGCGTGTTCGAGCGCAAACAACGCGCATTCCGCATTCAACACGCTAACGTTGTAGGGCGGACGCAATTTATCGATCTCAGCGATGAGCGCTTGAGGGCCCAACAGATAACCGAGGCGAATGCCTGCCAGTCCGAATTTAGACAAGGTCCTCATCAACAACACCTTGGCATTTGCGGCGGGGTCACGGCGCATCTCCGCCAACCATGTGGTATCGGCGAAAGGTTGATAAGCCTCGTCGACTACAACCAAGCCGGGCGCCGCGGCAATCACGCGTTGCATGGCTTCGAGGTCCCAGGCATTAGCGGTGGGGTTGTTGGGGTTCGCCAGATAAACTACCGCCGGCTGGTGCTGTGCGATCGCGGCCAACATGGCATCAACGTCAAGCGAAAAGTCAGGTAGCAACGGCACACCAACATAGCGCAAGCCTTGCCATTGCGCACTCAATGCGTACATGACGAAGCCCGGCTCCGGTGCCAAAATCGTAGCTCCTGGCTTTTGACAGGCCAATGCCATGAGAGAGATCAGCTCATCGGAGCCGTTACCCAACATGAGTTGCATGCCGTCCGGCAGATCCACATAAGCGGCCAGAGCGTGCTTCAGGTCATCGATACGCGGGCCGGGATACCGGTTAACCGCGACTTCGCCAAGGCGCTTACCCAATTCCGCCTGAAGCGTGTCAGACAGGCGGTATGGGTTCTCCATCGCATCGAGCTTCACCAGCCCGCTGGCGTCCTGCACGACGTAGGCGTGCATCGCTGCAAGGTCATCACGGAAAACGTCCTGAGGTGTCCCCATCGAGCTACTGTCGGTGCGAGACATATCGTGACTCATGGCTTGAGGCGCATCGCAGCCGATTCGGCGTGGGCTTGTAAACCCTCACCCATCGCGAGCGTATGCGCAATTTTTCCGAGCACCTGCGCACCCGCTGCGCTGACCTCGATCAGACTACTGCGCTTTTGGAAGTCGTAGACACCCAATGGTGAGCTGAAACGCGCCGTGCCCGATGTCGGCAATACATGGTTGGGACCTGCACAATAGTCACCTAACGACTCGCTGGTGTAGGCGCCCAAAAACAGCGCGCCGGCATGCCGCAAGTGCGGCTCCCAGTCATGAGGTTGAGCGCTGGATACCTCTAAATGCTCTGGCGCAATGCGGTTACTCAGCGCGCAGGCTTGTGCCATGTCAGCGGTGATAACGATGAGCCCACGGTCGTTCAGTGAGCGCTCAATGATTCCCGCGCGTGGCATGGTGGGGAGTAATCTGTCCATCGCATCAACCACCGCCTGCGCGTATGCGGCATCGGGTGTGAGTAAGATGCTCTGCGCCAACTCGTCGTGCTCGGCTTGGCTAAACAAGTCCATTGCGACCCAGTCAGCCGGGGTACTGCCATCCGCAATCACCAAAATCTCGCTGGGGCCCGCAATCATGTCAATGCCGACTTGTCCAAAGACCCTGCGTTTGGCACTGGCCACATAGGCGTTACCAGGGCCTGTGATCTTGTCAACCTTGGGGATGGTCGCGGTGCCATAGGCCAGCGCAGCGACCGCCTGTGCACCGCCAATGGTGTAGGCCTTGGTCACACCCGCTACATACCCAGCGGCCAGGACCAGGGCATTCTTTTCGCCGCGCGGCGTGGGAACGACCATGACAATTTCGCCAACACCAGCAACATGGGCCGGGATGGCATTCATCAACAAGCTCGACGGATAAGCGGCTTTGCCGCCGGGCACATAAATACCAACACGGTCCAAGGGAGTGACCTTTTGTCCCAGCAGGTTGCCATCTGCATCGGTGTACTGCCACGACTGCCCTGTGGCCGCTTTTTGGGCCTCATGGTACGTGCGGATACGGTCCGCCGCTTGTGTGAGAGCCGCTTGCTGGTCAGCGGGTAAGCCCTCAAATGCCACCTTCATCTCCGCTTGCGTGATCTCAAGGTCAGACATCTGTTCGGCGGGTAGCACATCAAATTGTTTCGTGTAACCCAAGACTGCGGCATCTCCTTGCGAGCGTACGGCCGAAATGATCTCGGCAACACGGTCTTCAATCGCACTATCCGTCTCACCCGACCAATGCAGGCGTGCTTGAAACGCCGCTTCAAATGAGGCGTCAGTTGTTTTCAAGACAGGGATATTCAATGCGCTAGGCATGGTTTCGATACCTTATATAAATTCACGCGACCGCGTCGCGGATCGCCTGAAGAATCGGCTGGAGCGCAACCCTTTTGATTTTCAAACTGGCGGGATTAACAACCAATCGAGAGCTAATGTCCATGATGTGCTCGACTTCAACCAATTGATTGGCTTTTAAGGTGTTGCCCGTCGAGACCAAGTCGACAATGGCATCAGCTAGGCCCGTCAGAGGCGCGAGCTCCATGCTGCCGTAAAGCTTAATCAAATCGACGTGAACCCCTTTGGCGGCGAAAAATTCCCTTGCAGCATGGGTGTATTTGGTGGCGACACGTAACCGTGAGCCCTGCTTCACCACACCCGCATAATCAAAATCAGCGCGCACAGCGACGCTTAAACGGCATTTAGCGATTTTCAAATCTACGGGCTGATACAAATCCATCCCACCCGACTCTGCGCTGTGCTCGATCAAAGTGTCCAGACCGACCACCCCCAGATCAGCGCCGCCTTGTGCGACATAGGTCGGCACATCGGTCGCGCGCACCAACACCACTTGAACGTCCGGCCTTGATGTGGGCAGGATCAGCTTACGTGACGTATTTGGGTTTTCGAGAACCTCGATCGATGCCGCGCGGATGAGTGGCAGCGTCTCTTCAAAAATACGACCTTTGGGTAGAGCTAGGGTAATCACATTCAACTCACTCACGCGCGCACGCGCTCTATTCGGGCACCAACCCCACGGAGCTTAACCTCCATCCGATCGTAACCACGGTCTAGGTGATAGACCCGCTCAACCGCGGTCTCGCCTTCGGCAACCAAGCCTGCAATAACGAGGCTGGCCGACGCCCGCAAATCCGTTGCCATCACGTGCGCACCGCTCAGGGCTACGCCACCTTGTATCACAGCCGTTTTACCATCAACCGTGATGTGCGCACCCAGTCGCTGTAGCTCTTGGACGTGCATGAAGCGGTTTTCAAAAATCGTCTCAATAACCGTGCTGCTGCCTTTCGCAACCACGTTCATGGCCATGAATTGCGCTTGCATGTCGGTTGGGAAACCCGGGTATTCGGTGGTTCGGAAAGATTGCGCGACCAACTCTTTCGCTCCGGGACTTTTCACCCGCAAACCGTCCACCTCACGCGTCACCTCGACACCGGCCTCAAGCAACTTTTCGATGACTGCATCCAGATGATCTCCGCGCGCATGGCGCAGCGCCACGTCGCCACCGGTTGCCGCTACGGCACACAGGAATGTGCCAGCCTCAATCCGATCTGCCACAACCTGATGGGTGCACCCCGTTAAGGCAGGCACACCTTGTATCCGGATTCGGCTGGTACCGTGACCTTCAATCTGCGCCCCCATGGCAATCAACATCTCGGCCAGATCGGTAATTTCTGGCTCTTGCGCTGCATTTTCTAAAACTGTGTCGCCATCCGCCAAGACAGCGGCCATCATGAAATTTTCGGTGCCAGTGACTGTCACCATATCGGTCGTGATGCGCGCGCCCTTGAGGCGGGTGAGGCCATCAGACAGGCGGGCCTCGATATAGCCATGCGCCACCTCGATGCGGGCTCCCATCGCCTCCAGCCCTTTGATGTGCTGATCAACCGGACGTGAACCGATAGCGCACCCCCCCGGTAGCGAGACTCGGGCTCGACCAAAGCGTGCCAGTAGCGGGCCCAAAACCAAAATGGAGGCGCGCATGGTTTTGACCAGATCGTAAGGTGCCTCCAAATTCGCCACCCCCTGCGCGTTCAACACGACACAGCCACCATCACCATGGGTCACAGTGACACCCATGTTCTCCAACAGCCTCAACATGGTACGCACATCTTGTAGCGCCGGCACATTGGTCAAGTTGACCGGCTCTGCCGCCAACAACGCCGCGCAAAGCTCAGGCAAGGTCGCATTTTTAGCGCCTGCGATGTCGATCGAACCGTTCAGCGGATGGCCGCCTGTAATGATGAGTTGGTCCATGTGGGGTGTCGGTTAAAAATCAATCAACGGATATGTCTGGGATCAGCCGCGACTCGCCCACTCAGTCGGCGTGAGGGTCTTCATCGAAAGCGCGTGCACCTCATCGGTCTCCATGCGTCTACCTAACGCAGCGTAAACCTTTTGATGGCGCGCGATCGGCCGCAAGCCCTCAAAAGCTTCAGAAACAATGATGGCCTGCCAATGGCGCCCATCACCGCTAACCTCCAGGTGG